>CAZNMK010000357.1:0-3418 GCA_964574045.1 uncultured Roseovarius sp.
GGGGCTGCCGCGGGGGATGTCGCTGCAAAGCGCGCTTGCGGTCCTGTTCCTTGGGCTTCTGCCCACCGGGGTGGCGCAGGTGCTGCTGGTGCAGGTCGTGCGCGACGCCGGCCCGGTCTTTCTGAGCCTCGTCAACTACCAGGTGCCGGTGTGGTCGGTGATCTTCGGTGTTGCGCTGCTGGCCGAGCCGCTGCCGCCCAGCCTGCTGCTGGCGATGCTGATGATCCTCGGCGGCGTGGCGCTGAGCCAGCTGGGCCGGCTGATGCGGCTCTTTCGGCGGGGATAGGGGGCGGCCTTTCGTACCTCAGCCCGGCATCCCCGGCATCGTCGCCCGCCACAGCCTGAGCGCCTGCGCCGTCTCGGCCACGTCATGGACCCGCAGTATCTGCACCCCCTGCGCCACGCCGGCGAGGGCCACCGCGATCGAGCCCGGCGCGCGCGCGGCCGCGTCTTTGGCGCCGCCCAGCGTGCCGATGAAGCGTTTGCGCGAGGCACCCAGCAGGAGTGCGCAGCCAAGCGCGTGAAAGAGCGCGAGATTGCGCAAGAGCGCCAGGTTGTGCTCGAGCGTCTTGCCGAAACCGATGCCGGGATCGGCGACGATGCGCGCGCGCGGGATGCCGGCGGCCTCGAGCGCCTCGATACGCCCCGCGAGCCAGTCGTAGACATCGAGCGCCACATCGTCGTAGCGCGGGTCGTCCTGCATCGTCTCGGGCGTGCCCTGCGCGTGCATGACGCAGACCGGCAGGCCGGCTCCGGCGCAGAACGGCGCGAGATCGGGATCGAACGTGAAGCCCGCGACATCGTTGACGAAATCCGCGCCCGCCGCATGCGCGGCGCGGGCCACCGCCGCCTTGCGCGTGTCGATGGAGATCGGCGCGCCGGTCGCGGCACGGATCGCGGCGATCACCGGGGCGGTGCGGCCGATCTCGTCCTCCGCCGGAACCTGCGCCGCGCCCGGGCGGGTCGATTCGCCGCCGACGTCGACGATGTCGGCGCCCGCCGCCAGCATCGCCTGCGCATGCGCCAGCGCCGCCGGTCGCGCGTCGTACTGCCCGCCGTCGGAAAAGCTGTCGGGCGTGACGTTGAGGATGCCCATCAGGCGCGGCGCGTCGAAGCTGAGCCCGGCGAGCGGCGCACGCAGGGCCGTGAGCCGTTCCAGCAGATCGGCGGGAATGTCCCGTGCGGGCACCAGCCGGGCCGGGGCGCCGCGCTGCAGCACCTCGGCGGTGTCGAACCAGCACCAGCCGCCGGCGAGTTGCAGCGCCCCCCGCGGGCGGGCGGCATCGGTGCGGGGGATGGGGCGGTAATAGGTCATGGTGTCGTGTCCGCCTCGGTGGCCGTCGGATTGCGCAGGGCCGCTTACAGGCCCGACTGCGCGATGTCCTGCAGCAGCACCGGCACCGCGCAGGCCCTCGGCGCCGCGGCGCCGAACACCAGCAGGTCGGAGGCGCCGATATGACCGGCGAACCAGGCGCTGAGCGCCACCGGGTCGCCGGGGCCGCTTTCGGGGCCGTCGAGCGCGTCGAGCACGATTTTCGACGGCGCCCAGACGCTGATCTGGCCGTGTTTCATCGACCAGTCCAGTTCGGTGCGCGTGCCCACGACCACGCAGCGGTCGTCGCGGGCCGCCAGCACCCAGGCGTTCTGCTCGAGCGCCAGCAGGTCGACCCGGCGCTGGGTCATGCGGTGGCCGGTCCGCGGCGCCGGCGCATCGGCCGGCCCGACGCACAGGATCGCCGGTTCGGCGCGGGCCTGAAGCTGGTCGAGCCAGCGCCCGAGATGGGGCGAGGCGATGGCGTCGTTGCCCAGGAACACGACATGCGGGCGCGGCTCGGTGCCGGGCTGCGGGCTGACCGGGCGGGTGCGCAGATCGGCGACCGAGCGCACGATCTCGACCCCAAGCGCGCCGGGACCGCGGTCGAGTTTTTCGATGCGCACGAAGGTTCGCACCGCGCGCGGTTCGCGCAGGATGCGCTCGGCGATGCGCTCGGCCAGGGTTTCGAGCAGGTTGAGCCGCTCTTCGGCCAGCGCCGCCTCGATCGCCTCGGTCACCTTGTCGTAGCTCAGGATGCGGTCGACATCGTCGTCGATGGGGTCGCCCTGCGGGCGCACCTCGACCACGACGTTGAAGGCGACGCGCTGGGTGCGGCCGCGCTCGGCCTGAAAGGCGCCGATCTCGACCTCGACGACATGGTCGCGCACCGAGATGCGGTCGAGCGGGCCGTCGGGCGCGGTGGCGTCGGCCCGCGCGGCGGGGTGCTCGAAGGCGAGGCGGATTTCGTTGGACATGGGGTGTCCTCCGTCAGGGGCGTGCCGCGGGGGATAGCATGTGCGGATGGGGCTTGAAAGCGGCCAAACCGACCGACTGGCCGGCCGATACGCCATCGCCGGGACAGGCGAGGGGCCGATCCGAAGGGGACAGGGCAGAAAGAAGGCCCCGGAGCGCGAACTCCGGGGCCGGTCGTGTCGCCGCGATCCGATGCGATCAGTGCGCGTGGCCGCGGTCCCATTCCTCCTGCTTGGGCAGGGTCTCGAAGGTGTGCGCGGGCGGGGGCGAGGGCACCGTCCATTCGAGCGTGTCGGCGTATTCGTTCCAGTAGTTCGCCTGCGTCACCCGTGCGCCGCGCATGAGCGTGTAGAACACCACCGCGAAGAAGAACACGAACGAGGCAAACGCGATGAACGCGCCCACCGACGACCACCAGTTCCAGTAGGCGAACGCCTCGGGGTAGTCGATATAGCGCCGGGGCATGCCCTGCCGGCCGAGGAAGTGCTGCGGAAAGAAGGTCAGGTTCGAGCCGATGAACATGGCCCAGAAGTGCAGCTTTCCCGCCCATTCGGGATATTGCCGTCCGGTGATCTTGCCGAAGTAGAAATAGACCCCCGCGAAGATGGCGAAGACGGCGCCGAGGCTCATCACATAGTGGAAATGCGCCACCACGTAATAGGTATCGTGATAGGCGCGGTCGACGCCGGCTTGGGACAGGACGATGCCCGTGACCCCGCCGACGGTGAAGAGAAACAGGAACCCGAAGGCCCAGAGCATCGGCGTCCTGAGTTCGATCGAGCCGCCCCACATGGTGGCGATCCAGGAAAACACCTTTACGCCCGTGGGCACCGCGATCACCATCGTGGCCAGCATGAAATAGCTCTGCTGGGTGATCGACATCCCCACCGTGTACATGTGGTGCGCCCAGACGATGAAGCCCAGCACCCCGATCGCGATCATCGCCCAGACCATCGGCAGATAGCCGAAGATCGGCTTGCGCGAGAAGGTGGCGATGACGTGGCTGATGATGCCGAAGCCGGGGATGATGATGATATAGACCTCGGGATGCCCGAAGAACCACAGGATGTGCTGGTAGAGCACCGGATCGCCGCCGCCGGCCGGATCGAAGAAGGTGGTGCCGAAATTGCG
>CAZNMK010000358.1:0-3399 GCA_964574045.1 uncultured Roseovarius sp.
CCCTCGGCCAGCACCTTGCCCTCGGCCATGCAGATCACCGGGTCGCAGATGCGGCCGATGAAATCCATGTCGTGCTCGATCACAACGAAGGTATAGCCGCGTTCGCGGTTGAGCTGCACGATCGCGTCGGCGATGGTGTTCAGCAGCGTCCGGTTCACGCCGGCGCCGACCTCGTCGAGGAACACGATGCGGGCATCCACCATCATCGTGCGCCCGAGTTCCAGCAGCTTCTTCTGCCCGCCCGACACCTCGCCCGCCTTCTGCTCGGCGAGATGCGAGATGGTCAGGAATTCCAGCACCTCGTCGGCCTTGGCCCGCAGCGCGCGTTCCTCGTCGGCGATCCGTCGGCGGCCGAACCACGTGTTCCACAGCCGTTCGCCCGATTGCTGCCCCGGCACCACCATCAGGTTCTCGCGGCACGTCATCGACGAGAACTCATGCGCGATCTGGAAGGTGCGCAGCAGCCCCTTGTGAAAGAGCGTGTGCGGCGGCAGGCCGGTGATGTCCTCGCCGGCCATCGTGACGCGGCCCGAGGTGGGCTGAAGAACGCCCGCGATCACGTTGAAAAGAGTGGTTTTTCCGGCGCCGTTCGGCCCGATCAGCCCGGTGATCGAACCCTCGCGGACCGAAAGGCTGGCGCCGTCGACGGCGTGAAACCCGCCGAAATGCTTGTGCACGTCCTCGACGACGATCATCCCTGTCCCCCGGGGCTTTCTTGCGGTCCCGTTTTCGCGGAGCCGGCCCCGGAACCTGTCCGGGGCCGGGCCCATGATCCTTTCAGACGGCGATCAGCGGTAGCCCGCCGTGGTGATCTTGCCGTCCTTGAACTCGATCTCGCGATAGTTGCCGGCGCTTTCGCCCGGTCCGATCAGTTCGACCGCGGTCGCGCCGACATAGTCGATGTCGCCGCCGCCGGCGAGAATGTCGAGCGCCTTGCCCAGTTCGCCGGGAAAGATCTCTTCGCCCGGTGCGTTGGCGACGTCCATGACATGGTCCTTGTAGGCGCCCGGATCGGTCGAACCCGCCGCCTGCATCGCCAGCAGGATGAGCGCCGCGGCGTCATAGCTTTCCGCCGAGAAGGCCGAGGTCGGGTCGAAGCCGTCGCCGGCCATCTCCTGGAACTTGGTCGTGCCGGGGCTGTCGGTGCCGGGCACCTGGCCGGTGGAGCCGTCGATCTCGGTGCCGAACCTCTCTTCGAGCGCGGTTCCCACCATCCCGTCGGGGAAGTGGAAGCTGTCGAAGGCGCCGGTGTCGAGCGCCGCGCGCACGATGCCGCTGCCGCCCTGGTCGACATAGCCGGCGACCACCAGCCTGTCGCCGCCGGCCGCGGCCAGCGCGCCGACCTCGGCCGAATAGTCGGCCTTGCCGTCCTCGTGGGCGGCGACGATGGTGACGGTGCCGCCCTTGGCCTCGTAGGCGGCGGCAAAGCTGTCGGCGAGCCCCTTGCCATAGTCGTTGTTGGTATAGGTGACCGCGACCGTCTCGATGCCGCGATCCAGCAGGGCGTCGGCCATCACCTCGCCCTGGCGCGCGTCCGACGGCGCGGTGCGGAAAAAGAGCCCGTCATCCTCGGCCGTGCTGAGCGCGGGCGAGGTGGCCGATGGCGAGATCATCACCATGCCGTTGGGCATCGCGACGTTGGCGAGGATGGCGCCGGTCACGCCCGAACAGTCGGCCCCCATGATCCCGTCGACGCCCTCGGCCGTGACCAGCCGCTCGGCGGCGGCGGTGGCGGCGGCGGCGTCGATGCAGGTGCCGTCGGCGCGCACCGGCACGACCGTCCGGCCATCCAGCAGCTTGCCGCTTTCGGATACCTCTGCGATCGCCAGCTCCGCCCCCCCGGCCATGTGCGGGGTGATCGATTCGAGCGGCCCCGTGAAGCCGAGGATGATGCCGATCTTGACATCCTCCGCGGCCATCGCGGCGCCCGCGCCAAGGGCCAGCGCGGCGGTCGTCGCAAGAAACTTCTTCATGGTTCGGTCTCCCTGTCCAAAACACAACTCTGAGCATGAACGTATTGCCTTACCGAGGTAAAAGGCAAGGGGGATTGCGGCGGCGCGACGCGCCGTTCGGGATTTGACACCGGCCGGTTCGGCCCCATCCTCTGGGCCGTGCGCGGCAGTGGGGTGCGAAAGACATGAAACGGGCGACAACATGGTTGATTGCGGGCTGTGTCTGGCTCTGGGCGGGGGCGGCCGCGGCGCTCGACACCAGCGCCGGGCGGCTGGCCGTCGCCGAGATCGCCGCCGGGTTCGAGGAACCCTGGGCAGTGGGCTTTCTGCCGGGCGGCGCGGTGCTGGTAACCGAACGCGGCGGGCGGCTGTGGCGCGTGCAGGACGGCCGGCGGCACGAGGTCGCCGGCGTCGGTCCGGTCCGGGCCACGGGGCAGGGCGGGCTGCTCGACGTGCTGGTGCCGCGGGATTTCGTGCAGAGCCGCGAGCTGTTCTTTACCCTGGCGCAGCCCATGCCGGGCGGTGCCGGCACGGCGGTGGCGCGCGCGCGCCTGTCGCCCGACAGCGCCCGACTGACCGGATGGCGGGTGATCTGGCAGATGGGCCGGGGCGACGGCGGCGGGCGGCATTTCGGCGCCCGCCTGGCCGAGGCGCCGGACGGCACGCTGTTCGTCACCGTCGGCGAACGCGGCGACCGCCCTTCGGCGCAGGATCTTTCGCGCGCGAACGGCTCGGTCCTGCGCATCCGCCGCGACGGCGGTGTGCCCGACGACAACCCGTTCGTCTTGACCCCGGGCGCGCGGCCGGAAATCTGGTCCTACGGCCACCGCAACCCGCAAGGGGCGGCGATCGACGGGCAGGGCCGGTTGTGGGTGGCCGAGCACGGCGCGCGCGGCGGCGACGAGGTCAACCTGATCCGCCGGGGCGCCAATTACGGCTGGCCGGCGATTTCCTACGGCACGCACTATTCCGGCGCCCGGATCGGCGAGGGCACCCGCAAGGCGGGGATGGAGCAGCCCGCGCATTACTGGGACCCGTCCATCGCGCCCTCGGGGACGATGATCTATTCCGGCGCGCTGTGGCCGCAGTGGCGGGGGCACATCTTTGTCGGATCGCTCAAGTTCGACATGATCTCGCGCCTGGGCGGCGAACCGCTGGCGGAGCTGGAGCGGATCGCCGGGCCGCAGACCCTGCGCGTGCGCGACATCCGCGAGGGCCCAGAGGGAGCGATCTGGTTTCTGTCGGTGGGGCGCGGCGCGCTTTACCGGCTCACGCCCTGAACGCGCGCGGCTTCAGACCGACAGCCGCGCCGCGTGGCTGCCGCGTTCGCGGTAAGGGGTGGTGTCGTAATGCGCGCGGTAGCATTTCGAGAAATGCGACGGGCTGGCGAAACCGCAGGCCAGCGCCACGTTGATCACCGTCATGTCGGTCTGCATCAGGAGGTTGC
>CAZNMK010000359.1:0-976 GCA_964574045.1 uncultured Roseovarius sp.
GCCGATGCCTGTCCGGTCAGGGCCGAGGTCGAGCGGGTGGCGACGCGGCACCGCGTGCGGGTTTTCGTGGTCTCGAACGGCGGCATCCGGCCCTCGGCCAACCCGCTGGTGGAAACGGTGGTCGTGGCCGAGGGGCCGGATGCGGCCGACCGCTGGATCGCCGAACGCGCCGGGGCGGGCGACGTGGCGATCACCGCCGACATCCCGTTGGCGGCGCGCTGTGTCGAGGCCGGCGCGCAGGTGCTCAAGCCCGATGGCGAGGCGCTGAGCGGCGCCAATATCGGCAACGCGCTGGCCACGCGCGACCTGATGGCCGACCTGCGCGCCGCCGACCCGTTCCGCCGGGGCGGCGGCAAGGGGTTTTCCAGGGCCGACAGGGCGCGTTTCCTCGATGCGCTGGAGCGGGTGTTGCGCAAGCTCGCGGCCGGCGGCGGGGGCTGAGCCGGGAAACGGGCGGGGGCTTTACAATCCCGGCGCGAACGTCTTGGTTGTCCCGGGCTGTCCGGGGGAGCGCGATGACGCAGGTATCGGTGGAGCGCTCGAACCTTGCGGGCGCGGTGTCCGCGCTGGGGGCGGCGCTCTTTTTTTCGATCGGCGATGCGGTGATCAAGTTCCTGTCGGACGGCTATGCGCTGCACCAGGTGGTGTTGTTGCGCACCGCAGTCGGGCTGCCGGTCTTTCTGATCTTCGTGATGCCCTTCTTCGGCGGCTGGCTGGTGCTTCGCACCCGCCGCCCCGGCGCGCACCTGATCCGCGGCGCCTGCATGATTCTCGCCAATTCCTTTCTCTATCTGGGGCTCTCCAACCTGCCGCTCGCGGACGCGGTGGCGATCTTCTTCGTCTCGCCGCTGGTGGTGACGGTTTTCTCGGTTATCTTCCTCGGCGAGCGGGTGGGCGTCCGCCGCGGGGCGGCGGTGGCGGCGGGGTTCGCCGGGGTCCAGCTGATCGTGCGTCCCGGCACCACGGCCTTTCAGCT
>CAZNMK010000359.1:986-3395 GCA_964574045.1 uncultured Roseovarius sp.
CTCTTTCCGATGATGGCGGCCACGCTCTATGCCCTGATGAACATCGTCACCCGGCGGATCGGCGGCACCGAAAGCGCCGCCACGATAGCGTTCTATTCGCAGCTGGCCTTTCTGCTGGTCAGCGGCGTCATCGGCCTGGCCATCGGCGACGGCAAGCTTGCCGGGGCGGTGCATGCGGACCTCGACTTTCTGCTGCGCCGGTGGGGGCCGGTCGCCCCGGCCGACTACGTGCTCATCGCGGTTCTGGGGGTGAGCGGCCTGCTCGGCGCGCTCTCGATCAGCCAGGCCTATCGTCTCAGCGAAGCGGCCTTCGTCGCGCCGTTCGAATATGTCGCGATGCCGATGGCGGTCTTTGCGGGCGTCGTCGTCTTCGGCACCTGGCCCGATGCCATGGCTTGGGCCGGGATCGTGCTGATCCTGGGTTCGGGGCTTTTCCTGGTATGGCGCGAATCGCGTAAGGGCGGGGTCGCGACCGACCGGCCGACCAGGCGATAGAGCACGATGAGTTCCGTCGGCATCAACGACCACCCAGTTCTCTTCCGGGGCGTCAGCCCCGGATCGCGCCCGGCCCCGCCGACCAGGGCGGGCGCGATCCTATGCGCAAGGCGGTAGTTCAATCGAAAGTGATTTTGCTCTAGCTAGAGGGGTGTCATGGGCGCCGACGCGGTGATTTTCGACATCGGCAACGTACTGATCGAGTGGCGGCCGGAGCGGTATTTCGACCGCACGATCGGGCGCGCGCGGCGGCGCGAGATGTTCGCCGAGGTCGACATCCACGCGATGATGACCCGCATCGACAGCGGCGGCAATTTCGCCGGCGTGATCGCCCGGACCGCCGACCGCCATCCCCGCTGGCGGGATGAAATCCTGCGCATTCACAGGTGCTGGTGCGACATCGCGCAACCCGAGGTGCCGGGCACGGTGGGCATCCTGCGCGCGCTCAGGGCACGCGGCGTGCCGGTCTTCGCGCTCAGCAATTTCGGTGCCACGAATTTCCCGCTCAGCGCGGCGCAGTTTCCGTTCCTGGCCGAATTCGACCGCCGCTATATCTCGGGCGAGATGGGGATGGCCAAGCCGGATCCGGAAATCTATGCCGCGCTCGAGGCCGATTGCGGCATCGCGCCCCGGCGGCTGTTCTTTACCGACGACCGCGCCGACAACATCGCCGCGGCGGCGGCGCGCGGCTGGCGGACGCATCTGTTTGACGGCGCGGACGGGCTGGCGCAGTCTTTGCGCAACTGCGGGCTGCTGGATGGAAAGGACACGGCATGAGCGTCACCATCATCCCCTTTGACGAGGGCGAGGCCGGTCTCGACTGGATGGCGCTTTGCGCCGCGCTCGAGGCCGGGCACAGGCTGCCCAGGGCCGGGATCGGCGACACGTTCCTCTACCGCGATCCCGACACGCTGCTGTCGCGCGCGGCCTGGATCGACGGCATGGGGCTGGCGGTGAAATCGGCCACGGTGTTTCCCGGAAACCCGGAAAGGGGCAAGCCGATGATCAACGGCGCGGTTTGTGTCTTTTCCGACGACGACGGCGCGCTCGAGGCGGTGATCGACTTTCACCTCGTGACCAGGTGGAAGACCGCCGGCGACAGCCTTTACGCCGCCACAAGGCTGGCGCGGCGCGACAGCCGCGATATCCTGATCGTCGGCGCGGGCACGGTCGGGCGCTCGCTCTATCGGGCCTATGGCGCCGCGTTTCCCGAGGCCCGTTTCACCGTCTGGAACCGCACCCGCGCCAGGGCCGAGGCGATGGTCGAGGATTGCCCCGGGCTGGTGGTTGCGGACGATCTGGAACGGGCGGTGCGAGCGGCCGATATCGTGACCTCCGCCACCATGTCGACCGAGCCGCTGATCCGCGGCGCGTGGCTGCGCCCGGGCCAGCATGTCGACCTCATCGGCGCCTACCGCCCCGACATGCGCGAGGCCGACGACGAGGCGCTGCGCCGCGCGCGCGTCTTCGTCGACAGCTACGACACCACCGTCGGCCATATCGGCGAGATCGCGATCCCGCTGGAGGCCGGCACCATCGCGCGTTCCGACCTGGTCGCGGATTTCTACGAGCCCGACAGGTTCCGCCGTGAAAGCGACGACGAGATCACGCTCTTCAAGAACGGCGGCGGCGCGCATCTCGACCTGATGACCAGCCGCTATATCCTAGACACTTGGCGGGCCAGACACTGATCGTGGCCGTCCGTCAGGCCGCCAGCGGCTCGGTCCGGTCCTCGCGCACCGCCAGGTGCACCGCCGCCGAAAAGGCGCCGACGCCGACTCCGACCCACCAGACGGCGGTGTAGTTGCCGTAGATGTCGTACATCCTTCCGCCCAGCCAGACCCCCAGGAAACTGCCGAGCTGGTGGCTGAAAAAGACGATGCCGTAAAGCGTGCCCATGTAGCGCAGCCCGTA
>CAZNMK010000360.1:0-3372 GCA_964574045.1 uncultured Roseovarius sp.
TCTCGGCCACCAGCAGCACGCCGCGGAACGCCTGCAGCCAGGGGATCGAGGTGGCGGCGGCGGCACGGATGCCGCCCGCGCGCCGCCCCGCCACGGCAATGACGAAGGCGGCGAAGAACCAGTAGCGGACCATCACCACCATCAGGACGTTGTATTCGGTGGCCAGATGGCGCGAGAGACCGTCCTGCACCGCAAAGATGAAGGTCGTCGCCACCATCAGCAGGATGCCGGCGCGGGTGTTCTGCTCGGTCATGTCGGGGGCTTTCGGGATCCGGGTCTTCGGGCCGTGGTCATGTGCCGCTTGCGGCCGTAGCCCGGAACGCGGGCGACATCGAACCCCGCCGCCGCCAGTCCGCGCCGTACCGCCCCGGCGGCGGTGTAGGTGGCCGCCGTGCCCCCCGGCGCGGTATGGGCAAAGACCTGCGACAAGAGCGCGTCCTCCCACAGCTCGGGGTTCCTGGCAGGCGCGAAGCCGTCCAGGAACCACGCATCCGCGGTTCCCGCCCAGCCCGGCAGCATTGCCCGCGCGTCGCCCCCGATCAGGCAAAACCGCAGGTCGGGCAGGTCGATCGCCGGCGCCCCCCAATGCGGCGCCAGCTCGGCCGCCTCCCCGGCCAGCCCGGCAAAGGCGGCCTGCGCCCGGCGCATGTCCCGAGGCGCCATCGGCCAGGCCTCGAAGGCGGTGTAGCGCAAGACGCCGACCTGCCCGCTTTCGCGCCAGAGCCGCAGCGCGGCGAGCAGGTTCAGCCCGGTGCCGAACCCCAGCTCGGCGATGTGAAACCCGCCGCGAAACCGCCCCGGCAACCCGTTGCCGGCCATGAACACGTGCGCGGTTTCCGCCAGCCCGTCCTCGAGGCTGAAATAGGGGTCGTCGAAGCGGCGCGAGACCGGCACCGCGCCGCGCCAGTCGACCCTGGCCACCTCTTCGGCATCCTGCGTCATTCTGCCCTTTCCGGCTGCGCCTCTCTACACTCGCGCCATGACCTGCGCTATGACCGCCGGCAGCAGAGTGCAGAGGAGCGCAGCCAATGACAAGGCCGGACGTCACCGTGATGGGGGCGGGCATATTCGGGCTGTCGGTGGCCTGGGCCTGTGTGCAGAAGGGCGCGCATGTGCGGGTGATCGACCCCGCCGGTCCCGGCGGCGGCTGTTCCGGCGGGCTGGTCGGCGCGCTCTCGCCGCATGTGCCCGAGGCATGGAACGAATTGAAGGCGTTCCAGCTCGACAGCCTGCTGATGGCCCAGGGCTTCTGGGCCGGGGTAGAGGCGGTTTCGGGTATCCCGCCCGGCTATGCGCGGCTGGGCCGCCTGCAACCCGTCGCCGACGAGGCGGCGCTGACGCGGGCCCGGGCGCGGGCCAGGAGCGCGCGCGATCATTGGGGCGCCGCCGCCCTGTGGGAGGTGATCGAGACCCCGGCAGAGGGCTGGGCGCCGGTCTCTCCGACCGGGCACCTGATCCGCGACACTCTCAGCGCCCGCATCAACCCGCGCCGCGCCTGCGCCTCGCTGGCGGCCGCGCTAGAGGCGCGCGGCGCGGAACTGGTCGGCGACGGCACGGCAGAGGGCAAGGCGGTGCACGCCACCGGCGTGGCCGGGCTCGACGAACTGTCGCGCGCGATGGGCCGTACGGTGGGCGGCGGGGTCAAGGGGCAGGCGGCGCTGCTGCATTTCGCCGCCGCCGACAGCCCGCAGATCTATGCCGACGGGCTGCTGGTCGTGCCGCATGCCGATGGCACCGTCGCCGTCGGATCGACCTCGGAACGCGACTATGACGACCCCTTCGGCACCGATGAAAAGCTCGACGAGGTGATCGAGCGGGCCATGCAGGTCGTGCCGGTGCTGCACGGGGCACGCGTCGTCGCACGCTGGGCCGGGCTGAGGCCGCGGGCACGCTCGCGCGCGCCGATGCTGGGCGAACACCCGCTCCATCCCGGCCAGTACATCGCCAATGGCGGCTTCAGGATCGGCTTCGGCATGGCGCCCAAGGCAGGCCGGGTGATGGCCGATCTGGTGCTCGACGGCGTCGATGCGATTCCCGACAGGCTGCGGCCAGAGGCGTCGCTCTGAGCGCGAAGACGGATTGCGCGGCAGACGGCGGACGGGGGGCTGCCGGAGAAACCTTCACGATCTTCGGCGCGAGATGGGCGCTTCGCATCCCTGCGGCTGCGGTCGGGACGAAGCTGCCGTTGGCGCATTTTCCCGCCCGGAACAGCGGCGCAAGCCGCCCGGGCAGCGCACGGCCGCCCCGACGGCCGGGCGCTCTGAGGGGTTGCGCATCGTTCCGGGCAGGGGATGACGCGGCGGGATAAACTGCGCGCCGCCGGCGTTGCGCGCGCCCGACCGCGGCCGTGCGATGCCCTCTGTTGGCCTGCAATGGGCAGCGTCCACGACGGGCTCATGGCGGCCGTTGACGATCTCCCGTGCGAAATCGCCAGACTGCGCCACGAACGAGAAAGGGCCGGCGTCCGCCGCCCCCTTTCAGTTCATCAGCCCGGCGTGGCGCATCGCGTCGTCGACCAGCGCCTTGGTCGGATCGCTGAGCCCGGTGAGCGGCGAGCGCACCTCTTCGCTGCAAAGCCCCAGCCTGGACATCGCGTATTTGACGCCGACGACCCCCGGCTCGGTAAAGACCGCCCTGTGCAGCGGCATCAGCCGGTCCTGCAGTTCCAGCGCGCGGGCATAGTCGCCGGCGAGGCAGGCCGCCTGCACATCGGCCACCAGCCGCGGCGCGACGTTGGCGGTGACCGAGATCACCCCCTGCCCGCCCTGCGCGTTGAAACCGTGCGCCGTCGCGTCCTCGCCCGAGATCTGGATGAAATCCTTGCCGCAGGCGATCCGCTGCAGGCAGACCCGCGCGAGATCGCCGGTGGCGTCCTTGACGCCCACGATGCGCGGCAGCTTCGCCAGCTCGCCCATCGTCTCGGGGCTCATGTCGACGGCCGAGCGGCCGGGGATGTTGTAGATGACGATCGGCAGCTCGCAGCAGTCGTGCAGCGCGGTGAAATGGGCAATCAGCCCGCGCTGGGTGGGCTTGTTGTAATAGGGCGTGACCACCAGCGCGGCATCGGCGCCGACCTTTTCGGCGTGCCGCATGAAGCGGATCGCCTCGACGGTGTTGTTCGACCCCGCCCCCGCGATCACCGGCACCCGCCCGGCGGCGGCGCGCACCACCTCCTCGACCACGCGCTCGTGCTCGGCGTGGCTCAGCGTCGGGCTCTCGCCGGTGGTGCCCACCGGCACCAGCCCGTCGCTGCCCTCGCTGATATGCCATTCCACCAGGGTCTTGAGGGTCTCGTAATCCACCTCGCCGTTGCGGAACGGCGTGACCAGGGCGGGGAAGGATCCTTTGAACATCGGCGGGCTCCATCGTCTC
>CAZNMK010000361.1:0-3371 GCA_964574045.1 uncultured Roseovarius sp.
GCCGGCGGCCAGCGCCGGCCCGGCCTTGCGGGTGATCATGGCGTTGGGAAAGTTCCACGGCGTGATCGAGGCCACGACGCCGATGGGTTGCTTGATCACGGTGATGCGTTTGTCGCGCTGGTGGCCGGGGATGGTCTCGCCATAGATGCGCTTGGCCTCTTCGGCGAAGAATTCGACGAAGGACGCGCCATAGGCGATCTCGCCCTTGGCCTCGGCCAGCGGCTTGCCCTGCTCGGCGGTCAGGATGGTGGCGAGATCGTCCTGGTTCTCGATCATCAGGTCGAACCAGCGCCGCAGAACCTGGGCGCGTTCCTTGCCGGTCCACTGCGCCCATTCCTTTTGCGCCGCCTCGGCCGCGGCAATGGCGCGGGCGACCTGGGCGCGGCTCAGATCGGCCACATTGGCGATCGCGTCGCCGCGCGCGGGATTGGTCACCGCGAAGGTGCCCCCGTCGCCCTCGACCCATTCGCCCCCGGCATAGGCGCGTTCGGCCAAGAGGCCGGGGTCCTTCAGCAGCGACTTGAGATTGGTCACGGTATCGAGCATGTCCTGTCCTCCCGGCAAAATGTCGGCGACACGCAAATCACCTGCCGCGCGGAATGTCCAGATCGCGCCGCCCGCCGCCGCCTACATCGCCGCCAGCAGCCCCTCGCCCGCCGATATCTCGCAGGTGCCGGGGCTTTCCTCGACATGCAGCAGCCTGACGACCCCGTCATCGACCAGCATCGCATAGCGTTTCGAGCGGTCGATCAGCCCCGCGGGCGGGGCCGAGAACGCCATCCCCAGCGCCTTGGTGAATGCCGCCTGCGGATCGCCCAGCATGGCGATGCCGGCATCCGCCGCGCCCGTGGCCTCGCCCCAGCTTTTCATCACGAAGGGGTCGTTGACGCTGACGCAGATGATCTCGTCCACGCCCCTGGCCGCGAACTGGTCCCTGGTGCGCATGAAACTGGGCACATGGGCCGAATGACAGGTGGGCGTGAATGCGCCGGGCACGGCAAAGATGACCACCTTGCGCCCCTTGATCCGCTCGCCCAGCGACACCGCCTCGGGGCCGTCGGCGCCCATCCTGACCAGCGTCGCCTCGGGCAGCCTATCGCCTGTCGATATCGTCATCTCTCGCCTCCATCATTCGATTGCGTTTCGCCACATGCCGGATATAGGCTCTGCCCGGCGGCTCGTCATGCCAAAACAGCGCGCGGAGGGAAAGGATGCCGAGCATTGTCGTGATCGGGGCCGGGCAGGCCGGCGCGTCGCTGGTGGCGCGGCTGCGCGCCAGGGGGTTCGACGGCCGCATCGCCCTGATCGGACAAGAGCCGGTTCCCCCCTATCAGCGCCCGCCCCTGTCCAAGAAATACCTGCTGGGCGAGATGGACGTCGAACGCCTCTACCTGCGGCCCGAGAGCTTCTATGCCGAGAACGGGATCGACCTGCACCTGGGCGAGACCGTGACCGCCATCGACCGTGACGGCAAGGTCGTGATCGCCGGCGGGCAAGGCATCGCCTACGACCGGCTGGCGCTGACCACCGGGTCGGTGCCGCGCCGCCTGCCCGCCGGCATCGGCGGCGAACTGCAGGGCGTGCACGTGGTGCGCAACCTAGCGGACGTAGACGCCATGGCGCCCGAGTTCCGCCAGGGCGCGCGCGTGCTGATCGTCGGCGGCGGCTATATCGGGCTCGAGGCGGCGGCGGTGGCGGCCGCGCGCGGGCTGAAGGTCACGCTGATCGAGGCAGCCGAACGCATCCTGCAGCGGGTGGCGGCGCGCGAGACCTCGGACTATTTCCGCGCCCTGCACACAGCCCACGGCGTCGACATCCGCGAGGGCACCGGGCTGGATATGCTGACGGGCGAAACCCGCGTCGCCGGCGCGCGCCTCGGCGACGGCACCGAGCTGGCGGCGGATTTCGTCATCGTCGGCATCGGCATCGCGCCCGCGACCGGGCTGGCCGAGGCGGCGGGGCTCGCCTGCGGGAACGGCATCGCCGTCGACGAATTCGGCCGCACCTCGGATCCTGCGATCTGGGCGGCGGGCGATTGCGCCTCGTTTCCGCATGACGGCGGGCGGCTGAGGCTCGAAAGCGTGCCCAACGCCATCGACATGGCCGAATGCGTGGCCGACAACATGCTGGGCGCCGAAAAACCATACGTCCCGCAGCCCTGGTTCTGGTCGGACCAGTACGACGTCAAGCTGCAGATCGCCGGGCTGGGCACCGGCTACAGCCATGTCGTCACCCGCCCGGGCGACGGCGAGGGCAGCACCTCTTTCTGGTACTACGCCGGCGATCGGCTATTGGCCGTCGACGCCATGAACGACGCCCGCGCCTACATGGTCGGCAAGCGGCTCATCGACGCCGGCAAATCGCCCCCGGCGGATGCCGTGGCCGATCCCGCCGCCGACCTCAAGGCGTTGCTCAAACCGTGAGGATCGTGGGCGGCGCGTTTCGCGGCCGGCGCCTCGCGAGCCTCGGCAAGGGCGATGGGCGCGCGCATCTGCGCCCCACCGCCGACCGCGTGCGCGAAAGCCTCTTCAACATCCTCGCCGGCCTCGGCGCAATCGAGGGTGCGCGCGTGCTCGACCTATTCGCCGGCACCGGTGCGCTGGGGCTCGAGGCGCTGTCGCGCGGGGCGGCGCAGGCGACCTTCGTCGAAAGCGGCCGCACCGCGCTGCGGCTGCTGCACGAGAATATCGGCCTTTGCGGTGCCGGGGACCGCGCCCATGTCCTGCCCCGCGACGCCCGCCGCCCCGGCCCGGCGCCCGAACCCTGCACGCTGGTCTTTCTCGACCCGCCCTACGGCAAGGGGCTGGGCGAGGCCGCGCTCGCCGCCGCCATCGCCGGCGGCTGGCTCGCCGCCGGCGCGCTCGTGGTGTGGGAGGAAGGCGCGCCCGTCGTCCCGCCCCCCGGCCTGACCCTTGCCGACGAACGCCGCTACGGCGACACCGCGGTCCGGCTCTACCGCTTCGCCGCCTGAGCCGCACGCCTGTCTTCTTCTGTTCGAAAAATATCCCGGGGGAGGCGCGCGCATTGCGCACGACGGGGGCAGCGCCCCCACTCGCCCCCTTTTCAGCCGCGCATCAGTTCGGGCAGATCGCCGGTCAGTCCCGCCGCCTCGCGGATCAGGCCGCGGCGCAGGGCGGGCAGCGCGTTGACCGCCCCGAGGCCCAGATCGCGCCCCAGCCGCAGCAGCGGGTTGTCGTTGGAGAAAAGCCGGTTGGTCAGATCGGTCGCCGCCGCCAGCGTGGCAGTGTCGAAACGCCGCCAGCGCTGATAGCGGGCCAGCACGTCGGCGGCGGCGAAATCCTCGCCTCGCCGCGCCGCCTGCACCACCACCTCGGCCAGCGCGGCCACGTCGCGCAGCCCGGCATTCAGCC
>CAZNMK010000362.1:0-1388 GCA_964574045.1 uncultured Roseovarius sp.
GCAGGATATGCGACAGGTCGAACGCCTCGATCTCGGGCACCACCTCGTGCGTGCGCATCTCGCCTGCCAGCCACGCCACCAGGTCGGGCGGGTTCTCGTAGACGCGGGTGGGAAAGTTGTTCGAGCCCACCGACAGCGACGCCATGTCGGGCCCGAGCGGCAGCATGCCGCCGCGCGCCTGGCCCGCGCCCGACCGCCCGCCGGTCGAGAACTGCACGATCATGCCGGGGCAATGAGCGTTCAGCCCTTCTTTCAGCCGGGCAAAGCGGTCGGGGTCCGAGGTCGGCGTGCCGTCCTCCATCCGCACGTGGCAATGGGCGATGGCGGCGCCCTCTTCGTACGCCTCGTGCGTCGATTCGATCTGTTCGGCGATGGAGATCGGCACCGCCGGGTTGTCGCTTTTCTGCGGCACCGAGCCGGTGATCGCGACGCAGATGATGCAGGGGTCGGGCATTGTCGGTCTCCTTGGCCGCGGCAGACCTTACAGAATTGGCCGCGGCCCGCAACCGGGCTGTCTAGAGTCCGCGTTCGTCGAGCACCTTCCTGGCGGCGCGAAAGCACTCCAGCCCCTGCGGAACGCCGCAATAGATCGCCACCACATGGACGATGGCGCGGATTTCCTGCTTGGTGACGCCGTTGTTGAGCGCGCCGCGGCAGTGGGTTTCCCATTCGTGCATCTTGCCCAGCGCCCCCAGCATGGCGAGATTCATCATGGATCGGGTCTTGGGGTCGATGGTGTCGTCGCCCCAGCCGAAGCCCCAGCACCAGGCGGTCATCGCCTCCTGAAAGGGGCGGGTGAAATCGTCGGCCGCGGCAAGATTCTTTTCCACGTATTCGGCCCCCAGCGTCGCCTTGCGCGCATCGAGCCCCCTGAGAAACAGGTCTTCGTCGAATGTATCGGTCATCGCGTCTGTCCTTTGGCGCCTATCCGGTCCTGATCGCCACGTTCTTGGTCTGCACGTAATTGAGCAGGGCCTCGCGCCCCTTTTCGCGCCCGTAGCCCGACCGCCCGTAGCCGCCGAAGGGGGTCTCGACCCCGCCGGCGAACCATTCGTTGACGAAAACCTGCCCCGCGCGCAAGCCCCGCGCCGCCCGCGCCGCGCGGTCGAGATCGCGGGTAAAGACCCCGGCCACCAGCCCGTAGCGGGTGCCGTTGGCGATCGCGATCGCCTGTGCCTCGTCCCGAAAGGGGATGACCGACAGCACGGGGCCGAAGACCTCGTCCTGCGCGATGGCCATGTCGGGGGCGACATCGACCATCACCGTGGGTTCGAGAAACGCGCCGGGGATGTTCATCGCCCGCCCGCCGGGGGGGGGGGGGGGGGGGGCGGGGGCGGGCCGGGGGGCCCAGGGCCGCCCCCCGGGGCGGCGGGGGGCGGCGGACCGCC
>CAZNMK010000362.1:1398-3367 GCA_964574045.1 uncultured Roseovarius sp.
AAGGGCCCAGACAACGAATGTCACGGCGGCGGACAGGATGACGGCCGGTACAAACCATGCGCTCACGGCGTCGGCCACCCGCTGAATGGGGGCTCTGCTTCGCTGGGCCTCGCTGACCATCGGCCCCATGCCGCAGCCCGGCTCGGTGCGCTCGATCCCGGGCCCCACCGACAGCCCGCGCGCGATGGCGCAGGCCCGCGCGACCACCTCGTCATGCAGGCTTTCATGCACCAGGATGCGGCTCATCGCCGAGCACACCTGCCCGGCATTGGAAAAGATGCCGCGGCGGATGTCGCCCTCGAAGGCGTCGAGATCGGCATCGTCGTGCACGATGGCGGCCGACTTGCCGCCCAGTTCCAGCACGCAGGGCACCACGCTCCCGGCCGCCGCGCGGGCGATGGCGATGCCGGTTTCGACCGAGCCGGTAAAGACCATCTGGTTGATGCCCGGATGCGCCGCCAGCGCCGCACCGGCCTCGTGCCCCCAGCCGCAAAGGATGTTGACCGCGCCGGCGGGCAGACCCGCCGCCACCGCCGCATGCGCGAGATAGGCGCTGGAAAGCGGCGTCAGCTCGGAGGTCTTGACCACGCAGGCATTGCCCGCCGCCAGCCCCGCCGCGATCGACCGCGCGGCGATCTCGACCGGAAAGTTCCACGGGATGATCTGGGCCGAGACGCCGTAAGGTTCAAGCTGGGTGAAATCGACATAGCCCGCCCCCAGCGGGATCGACCGGCCCTCGAGCGTTTCGGCCTGGTTGCCGTAATATTCGAAATAGCGCGCCGCGCCGGCGATCTCGGCCCGCGCCTCCCAAAGCGGCTTGCCCTGCTCCAGCGTCAGGGTCTCGGCCACTTCGTCCCGGTGTTCCAGCAGGTAGCGGCCCATCGCCTGCACCATGCGGCCGCGCTCGACCGGGCGCAGATCGGTCAGCACACCCGACGCATGCACACGCGCGGCGGCCTGCACCGCGCGGTCGATATCGGCGGCATCGGCCATCGCCTGCACGGCCAGCACCGCGCCGGCGGCGGGGTCGATCACATCGGTTCGTCCGGCGCCGCCATCGGCCCATCCGCCGTCGATGAAATTCCGCCCGTATGCGTCCATCCCGTCCCCCGCGCGCGGCCACGTCGACGGTGGTAGCGCGCTTTCGCCGGAGGGTAAACCGGACGCGCGCCGGCTCAGGCGGCTTTGGCCAGCCCGGTGCCCGCTTCGGCCACGAAGACGTCATGCAGGCAACGCACCGCAGCGTCGCGGTCCTCGCGCGGCAGCGCGAACTGCGCCTCGACATTGCGCGGGCTCTGCTGCGCGGCGATGATGTCGATGCCGGCCTCGTGCAGCGCCTGCAGGCCGCGGCACAGCACGCGCTGGTCGCCCAGGTCGCGCCCGATCACCGCCACCAGCGCCACCTGGCGCGCGCCGACCTCGGCCTGCGGATAGACCGCCTCGATATCGGCGATGACGCGGCGCACGGTCTTGAGCGAGGCATTGACGTAATGGGTGATGGTATTGGCGTTCGAGGTCTTGGACACGATCCAGACGTTGTGGCGCCTCAGTGCCTCGAGCGCGGTGGCGTCGTAGCCCTTGACGCCCACCATGTCCTGCTCGAAGAGCTCGAGCGCCACCACGCCGAGGCCGGTGACGATCTCGACGCCGGGGGTGTCGGCCGGCGCGTCGTCGATGCGGGTACCCGGATCGCCGGGGTCGAAGGCGTTCGTCACCCGCAGCGGGACGCCGGCGCGGCGCAGGATCTTGGCGGCGTTGGGGTGGATCGCCTCCATCCCCATATTGGCCAGCTGATCGGCCACGTCATAGTTGGTATGGCCGATCTTGCGCGCCCTGTCTTCTCCCACCAGGCCCGGATCGGCCGAGGACAGGTGGAATTCCTTGTGGATGATCGCCTCGTCGGCGCCGGTCAGCGCGGCGATGTTGGAAAACGTCACCTCGGAATAGCCGCGGTCGTATTCGCGCATCA
>CAZNMK010000363.1:0-3364 GCA_964574045.1 uncultured Roseovarius sp.
ACCCGCTGCACTGGCGGGCGGCGGCCGGCCCGCGCATCGGCGAATTTCTGCCAATGTCGCGGCAAATCGCTCAAATCGCATCGCCGATAGGGCAAAAGCCTTGCCGTACCAAGGGTCAGTGGGTAATCACGCATGAGGCTGCCGGAATGAACCACCGATAACAAGAGCGGCCGAGGGGACGGAAAACAACGGGACGGGGACGACGTGCGAACACGGCTCGCGATCAGATTCCATACCTGGCTCGAATCCAGGCTTCCCGAACGCCGCGTGTTTCTGCGCTCCGACAGCGATACCCGCTTCATCCGTCTCAGGTCCGGCACCCAGCTGATCGCGCTCGTCGGGGTTTCCGCCGTCGTCGCCTGGACGATCGTCGCCACCGCGATCCTGCTGATGGATTCCATCGGCTCGGGGAATTTCCGCGAACAGGCCAAACGCGACCAGCGCACCTACGAGGCGCGCCTGAACGCGCTCGAAGCCGAGCGCGACCTGCGAGCGCACGAGGCCGCGGCGGCGCAGGAGCGGTTCAGTTCGGCCCTCGAACAGATATCAATGATGCAGACCCAGCTGCTGGAATCCGAAACGCGGCGGCGCGAGATGGAAACCGGCATAGAGGTGATCCAGTCGACCCTGCGGCGCACCATGAAGGAGCGCGACGAGGCCCGCGACGAGGCGGGCGAACTGGCGCTGGCGCTGCAGCAAAGCCGCCCCGACGCCCGGCAGGGACAGGACGTTCCCGGCGCGGCGGCGACGATGCAGGTACTGACCGCGGCGCTGGCCGACACCGCGCGCGAACGCGACCGGATCAACGAAAGCGCCACCCTCGCCCTGCGCGAGGCCGACGAGATGGCGATGCAGATCCGGCTGATGCAGGACCAGAACGACCAGATATTCCGCCAGCTCGAGGATGCGATGACGATCTCGGTCGAGCCGCTGAAGAAGATGTTCAGCGCCGCCGGGCTGGATACCGAGTACATGCTCGACACCGTGCGCCGCGGCTATTCCGGCCTCGGCGGGCCGTCGCTGCCGCTGACCTTTTCCACCCGCGGCGAGGAACCCTCGCCCGAGGCGCTGCGCGCCAACCGCATCCTCAACAGCATGGACCGGCTGAACCTCTACCGCATCGCCGCGCAGAAGGTGCCGCTGGCGATCCCGGTCAAGTCGCGCTTTCGCTATACCTCGGGGTTCGGCACACGCTGGGGGCGGCTGCACGCCGGCACCGATTTCGCCGGCGATCACGGCGCCCCGATCTATGCCACCGCCGATGGCATCGTCACCCACGCCAAATGGCTGTCCGGCTATGGCCGACTGGTCAAGATCCAGCATGATTTCGGGTTCGAGACCCGCTATGCCCATATGTCGCGCATCCGCGTGAAGGAAGGCCAAAGGGTCTCGCGCGGGGAGCGGATCGGTGATATGGGCAATACTGGACGTTCCACGGGCACGCATCTACACTACGAGGTCCGTGTCGACGGCGAGGCCGTCAACCCCATGACCTACATCAAGGCTGCGAGAAATGTTTTCTAAGAGCAAGATCAACGACCCCGCCCCCAAGCCCGAGAGCGCGGCCAAACCGACGCTGCCCGACCGAAGCGCGGATGCGCAGCGCAGCGAACCCCTATCGACCGAATTCCGCGCCACCGCGCCCAAGGCCAAGCCGCCCGCATCGGTGCTGTCCTCGGACCTGACGGTGACCGGCAACCTCAAGACCACCGGCGACATCCAGATCGAGGGCACGGTCGAGGGCGACATCCGCGCCCACCTGCTGACCGTGGGCGAAGGCGCCACCATCCGCGGCGAGCTCATTGCCGACGACGTCGTGGTCAACGGCCGTATCGTCGGCCGGGTGCGCGGGCTCAAGGTCCGGCTGACATCGACCGCGCGGGTCGAGGGCGACATCATCCACAAGACCATCGCGATCGAATCCGGCGCCCATTTCGAGGGCTCGGTGCAGCGCCAGGACGACCCGCTGAACGCCAAGCCCAAGGGCCAGCAGCAGCCCCAGCAGGCGCAGCCGCAGCCGCAGCAGCGGCCGCAGCAGCAGGCCGCGCCGGCGCAGGAAAGCGCCAAGGGCTGATCCGCCGACACGCGACGACGGCCGAAAGGCGCCCTGCCCCCGGCAGCGGCGCCTTTTTCCGCCCCTCCCCCGCGATACGGGAAAGACCGCCATGAAAGCCGCCCTGATGACCGCGTTCGACGGCCCCCTGCCCGTCACCGATATTCCGGAACCGGAATGCCCCCGCGATGGCGCGGTGGTGGCGGTGCGCGCCTGCGGCGTCTGCCGCTCGGATCACCACGCATGGAAGGGCGCCGACCCCGACGTGCATCTGCCGCATGTCATGGGCCACGAATTCGCCGGCGAGGTGATCGAGACAGGCCCCGAATGCCGCGCCTTCGCCGTCGGCGACCGGGTCACCGCGCCCTTCATCCTGGGCTGCGGCGCCTGCCCCGAGTGCCGCGGCGGCGAGCCCACGATCTGCGATCGTCAGCGGGTCATCGGCTTTACCATCCCCGGCGCCTTTGCCGAACGCATCGCCATCCCGCGCGCCGATTTCAACCTCGTGGCGGTGCCCGAAAGCGTCGGCCTCGCCGCCGCCGCCGGGATGGGCTGCCGCGTCACGACCGCCTTTCGCGCGGTTGTCGACCGCGGCCGCCTGCAACCCGGCGAATGGCTGGCGGTGCACGGCTGCGGCGGCGTCGGCCTGTCGGCTGTGATGATCGGCGCCGCGCTGGGAGCGCGGGTCCTGGCCGTGGACGTGGTGCCCGGGGCGCTGGCGCTGGCACGCGATTTCGGCGCCACCGCGACGCTGGACGCCAGCCGGGGCGATGTCGGCGGGGCGGTGCGCGAGATCACCGGCGGCGGCGCCCATGTCTCGGTCGAGGCGCTGGGCCTGACCGCCACCTTCGCCAATTCGCTCTCGGGCCTGCGCAAGCTCGGCCGTCATGTCCAGATCGGCATGCCGGTAGGCGCGAACGCCACCCCGCCCCTGCCGCTGCTCGACCTGGTCTATGCCCGTCAGCTCAGCCTGCTGGGCACCCGCGGCATCGGTCCGGCACGCTTTGCCGCGCTGTTCGGGATGATCGCGGCGGGCCGGCTCGACCCCGCGCGGATGGTCACGAAAACCATCGCGCTGTCAGAGGCCGGCGCGGCGCTGCGCGGGATGGACCGTTTCCAGGGCCACGGGGTAACTGTCATAGACCGGATGGATTGTTGACAATTCTGCAACGATTCCCGGCTTCGGCGGCGGGGCAAGGCAAGAAAACCTTTTGAATCCAAGCCCGAATGTGGAAGGCTTGCGGCATTGCGCCGCACCGGCGCGGGCCGGGCGGGCATCGCTTCGCCCCGGGCAGAGCGCGAACCGAAACC
>CAZNMK010000364.1:0-3361 GCA_964574045.1 uncultured Roseovarius sp.
GCCCTCGGGAAGTGAGGCCGAAGCCTCACCCGAAGGGATCGTATTCCGAGACGATCACGACCTCGTCTCCGTCGATTTCATCGGCGGGGACGGCGCCGAAGGTTCCATCCCCAGCCTGGAAGACGACGATCGAGACCATGAGCGTGGCGGCGAGGGAGGCGGCGAAGGCGTGTGCATCTTTGCGGGACATCTGTTTGGCTCCTGTCTTGGAGGCGAGGGACCATCCCCCGCGCGACAGGACCTCGAAGGCCCGAATACTGGCTGACATCACCGGGTGCGTTCGGACTTGCTCCGAATCCGGCCGGCGGCACGGGCTCGCCCGTAGTCCGACCCCTCGTGGGTTGATTTTGAGCCCGGGATTCGGGCCAAGGAAGGGAATGGCGCGCGGGGGATGGTGCCCTGCCGACTGGAGCCGGTTGTCCCGCTGATGCTTCTAACGCCGCCAGCCTCCCGGGCAGGCTCTTGGTTGAAGACGTCCTTCCTTGGGGATGGTTCCTTTGGCGCCCCGCGAACTCAAAGGACAAGGTTGTGATGGTTGAGAGGCCCGCGCTTGGGTGGGCCCCTCGGTTTCAGTTGGGCTCAGGCGGCCAGGTCCGCGCCCCCTGCCCTTTCGCTGTTTTCATCGCCGACGATTTCAAGTCGCGCATTGCGGTATCCTTCCTTGGCGATCCAAAGCTCGGCCGCAGTGACAGATTCCGCCAAATGCAGCAGCTCGGTGTTGCCGCCGAAGTCGAGGAGCACGCGCACCTGCCCTGGCTGCGGTTCCTCGGCCACCTCGAAGACGAGGGCGCTGTCAGCGGAATGGCTGCGCATGATGGTGACGAGGATGACCCCGTCCGAGGAGAAGTTGCCCTCATGCAGCGTGAACGACGCGGGAGCCGTCCATGTCGGATAGGTCCGGGGTGGTTCCTTTTTCACGAGGCGGCCGACGCCGTTCGAGCGCTCCCAGGCCGCCAGTTTCTTGGTGAAGCGTGCCGGTGGCTTGGGGCTGCCGTCAGTGTAGCGAATGAGCGCCCCGAGGGGGGCTGTGTCGATGATGGTTGTTGCAGACATGATTCCTCATTCCGAATGCGAGTAATCGCACTCATCTTATTGATATTGTTACACTATAGGGTGATTGGGGGCGGAATCTCCGCCCCCTGCTGGAACACGTTATTCCGCGGCCAGCATCGACGCGCTTTCAGCAGGCAAGTCATCCGTCAGGAATGCAGGAAGGTCAGCTTCACTGACGCTGTCAGCCACTTCGACATCCACCCCCTGCCCTTCGGCACGGACCTCACCGTCCAGCGCCACGAGATCGTTCCGGCGCAGGACCTCGGGCAACCAGCCGCTGCCCTTGAGCAATCGCTCGGCCTCATTGGCCATCTCGCCTTTCTTCAGGTGATCGAGGAGTTGGGCAGTCCCCTCCCCTTTCGCCTCGCGCACGGCCTCGAGGATGCGGGCCTTGGGCACGCGGTTGAGATAGGTGTCCACCGTCGGCTCCCATCCCACCTCCACCATATCGAGACCTGTCGCGCGCGCCACGAGATCGGCATGCGCCATACGACGGGTCAGTCCGCCTGCGGAGATGCCTGCCCCGTATGGGTTCACCTTCTCATGCAGCGCATTGACGCCGAAGCTGAGGCAATGCGCCAGCAAGGCCAGCCGACTGCCCTGGTCGAGGACCGTCAGATAGTCCCAGAGTGCTGCATCATCGCCAAGCGGCAGATCGGCTTCCCATTCCGCGTGACGCTCGTCGACCAGCTTTGCCACCACGCTGTCCTTCAGATCGGGCGCCTGCGCCGACATATAGACCTGACGCACGGATGCCTCGAGACAGCTGCCCGAAGCAGAGGAGGTGCGGAAGGTGTCCGTCACCAGCTTCAGCAGCAGCAGCGTCAGCGCGACATCCGGCGAGCGCCCGATCGCTTCACGCAGCGCCAGCGTCCGGTGGGCCGTCAACTCCATGACCAACCGCTCGGGCAGTGGCTTCAATGCCCCGTCGTCCTCATCCTCCGGCAAGTCTGCTCCGATCAGCTGGCCACCCGACGTGATGACGGTTCCGCCATGAACGGCACTGCCATGGCCATCGGTGAGATCACGATCAGCCCCCTGCCCCGCCAGCGCAGGATCAGCACCATCCTGGACCACGGTCTCGTCAACGGGCTCATCCTGTGGACGCACATAGCCGCGATAGACTGCCAGAGCGCCGTAGCGGTCGAGCGTGACGAACGCCCCTGCCCGCCCGATCTCCTCCGCGTCGAAGATCAACGGCCGGGTCTCGATCTTTTCCATCTCCGTTTCCAACACGCCAAGCCGCGTGTCGATCTCGTCGGGGATTTCATCCTGTCCCGCGTATTCGTCTTCCAGCGCCCGGTACTCGGCGAGCAGCTTGGCATGAGCCGCACCTTCGTCATCCGTCATCGGTGCCGGATCGCCGGACAGGGACCGCAGGCCGTGGCTGTAGCCGTAGGGCAGGTCAAGTGCGACCTCGATCCACTTCCAGCCCTCAGCTGCAACCGTCTCAGCCTCGGCCTGGAGCTTGTCCGCCACCAGCCGATCGAGCAGGGCAGGGTCCTCGAGCCAGCCACCGTCATCGCCCTGAAAGAGGTCATGCAACATCGTGCCGCCCGCCGCTTCATAGGCCTCAACACCCACAAAGACCGCGCGTCGGTCCGACGCCCGGACCGAGGTTTCGGTCAGCATCCGCCGGATTTGGAATGGCTCCTTGTTCCAGGATGAATGGATCACATCCCAGACCTGAACCTGACGCGCGTGATCGGGGTTCACGGTGAAGGCCATGAGCTGCTCCAGCGTCATGCCATCCTCGGCATAGATCTCAAGCAGGGCAGGGGCGACGGAAGCGAGCTTCAGGCGCTGCTTCACGATCTGTGGCGTCACGAAGAAGGCCGCGGCAATCTCTGCATCGCTCTGCCCCTTGTCCCGCAGCGCCACAAACGCGCGGAACTGGTCGAGCGGGTGCAGAGCGACGCGTTGCATGTTTTCTGCAAGGGAATCGTCCTCGGCCAGGATCGCGGACCCCGCATCCCGCACGATGCAGGGAATGGGCGTGGTCTTCGCCAAACGCTTCTGCTTCACCAGCAGGGACAATGCTTGGAACCGGCGGCCCCCAGCCGGGATCTCGAACTTGCCGGTCTCGGTCCCATCGGCAGCCAACACGGGCCGCACGCTCAGGCTTTGCAAGAGACCGCGGCGGGCGATGTCTTCGGCCAGTTCCTCGACGGACACGCCAGCCTTGATGCGCCGCACGTTGGACTGGCTCAGCACCAGCTTGTCGAAAGGGATATCCCGGGATGGGGACAGGGTGATTTTCTGGACAGCTTTGGTCATCAGATCTTCTCCACAACGGGCGCCGGAAGCC
>CAZNMK010000365.1:0-3340 GCA_964574045.1 uncultured Roseovarius sp.
AAAATCGCGTGGGACGACACCATCCTGCCGTTCCAGCTCGATGCCTGCGACATGCGCGGGCGGCTGGCGCGGCTCGACGGTGTGCTGGACGGTATCCTCGGGCAGCACGACTACCCGCCGGCGGTCGAGGCGCTGGTGGCCGAAATGGCGCTGCTGACCGCGCTGATCGGCCAGACGATCAAGCTGCGCTGGAAGCTGTCGCTGCAGGTGCAGACCAAGGGCGCGGTGCGGATGATCGCGACCGACTATTTCGCCCCCAGAACCCCCGGCGATGCCGCCCGCCTGCGCGCCTATGCGGGGTTCGACGGCGACCGGCTGGGCGATGGCGCGCCCTTCGACCAGCTGGGCGAGGGCTATTTCGCGGTGCTGATCGACCAGGGGCCCGGATCGGACCCCTACCAGGGCATCACGCCGATCGCCGGCGGATCGCTGAGCGCCTGCGCCGAGGCCTATTTCGCCCAGTCCGAACAGTTGCCGACGCGCTTTGCCCTGAGCTTTGGCAGGTCGACCGAGGCGGGGATGCGCGAACGCTGGCGCGCCGGCGGGATCATGGTGCAGCACATGCCCAGGGCCGCCCCCGGTTTCGGCGGCGAGGGCGGATCGGGCGAGGGCGGCCTGCTGTCCGCCGCGGACGTGGTCGGCGCGGAAGGCGAGGCGAACTGGAACCGGGTCAACCTGCTGCTCGACACCGTCGAGGCGCTGGAACTGGTCGGCCCGTCGGTGGCGCCCGCCGACCTGCTGGTGCGGCTCTTTCACCGCGAGGTCCCGCGCGCCTTCGACTTTCAGCCGGTGCGATTCGGCTGCACCTGTTCCGAGGCCCGCGTGCGCCAGAGCCTGTCGATCTATTCTGCGCGCGATATCGCGACGATGACCACGGACGAGGGCACCGTCACCGCCGATTGCCAGTTCTGCGGTGCGCATTACGTGCTCGACCCCGCGACGCTGGGGTTCGACGCGCCAAAGCCGCCCGCCGACGAGGCCGGCGACGATGGCTGATCCCGCCGACGCGCTGCGCGCGGCCCTGACCCGGGCGCGGGTGCCGTCGTCGGATTTCGACCTCAATCCCGGCACCTCGCTGCCCGAGGGCCGGCGCCTGCGCCCGGCCGGGGTGCTGGTGCCGGTGCGGATCGACGAAGGCAGCGCGCGGCTCTACCTGACCAAGCGGTCCTCGGCATTGAAGCATCACCCGGGGCAGATCGCCTTTCCCGGCGGCAAGCAGGACCCGGGCGATGCCGACGCCACCGCCGCCGCCCTGCGCGAGGCGCGCGAGGAGATCGGCCTCGACCCGGCCAATGTCGAGGTGCTGGGATGCCTACCCGCGCACGAGACGGTGACGGCGTTTCACGTCACCCCCGTCGTGGGGCTGGTACGGGCGCGGTTCATCCCGGTGGCCGAGGCGGGCGAGGTCGACGAGGTGTTCGAGGTGCCGCTTGACGAGGTGCTCGACCCGGCGCGGTATTCGGTGCAATCGCGGCTCTGGCGGGGGACGTGGCGGCATTACTACACCGTTCCGGTCGGTCCCTATTACATCTGGGGGGCGACCGCGCGTATCCTGCGGGCGATGGCGGACGCGATGGACAGGGGATGAAGGTTTCCGGGCAATGGCTGGAACGCGCGGTGACGCAGGCGGTCTGCCGGGCGCTGACCGATGCGGGGCACCGGGCGCTCTTTGTCGGCGGCTGCGTGCGCAACGCGCTCCTGGGCGCGGCGGTGGCGGATATCGACATCGCCACCGACGCGCTGCCCCAAACCGTGGTGGAACTGGCTGAAAAGGCCGGGTTGAAGCCGGTTCCGACGGGGATGGACCACGGCACCGTCACGGTGGTGTCGGGCGGGCTGGCGCACGAGGTCACGACCTTTCGCAAGGATGTCGAGACCTTCGGCCGGCACGCCACGGTCGCCTTTTCGGGCGATGTGGCCGAGGATGCGCGGCGGCGCGATTTCACCATGAACGCGCTCTATGCCCGCCCCGACGGCACGGTGATCGACCCTCTGGGCGGGCTCTCGGACCTGCGCGCGCGGCGGGTGCGGTTCATCGAGAATCCTCAGGACCGCATCCGCGAGGATTACCTGCGCATCCTGCGGTTCTTCCGCTTTCATGCCTGGTACGGGCAGGGCGGGCTCGACCCCGAGGGGCTGGCGGCCTGCGCCGAGATGGCCGACGGGATTGAGGACCTGTCCAGGGAACGGCTGGGCGCGGAGATGCTGAAACTGCTGGCCGCGCCCGACCCGGCGCCGGCGGTGGCGGCGATGCGCGCCAGCGGCGTGCTGGGCCGGGTGTTGCCGGGGGCCGGCGACCGGCTGCTGGCGCCGCTCGTCCATCTCGAGGCCGGCACCGGCGCCGCGCCCGACCCGATCCGCCGCCTTGCGGCGCTGGGCGGCGAGGGGGTGGCCGGGCGCCTGCGTCTGAGCAGGGCGCAGGCCCGCAGGCTGGCGCGGCTGGGCGACGGCATGGCCGGCACCGCGCCGGCGGCGGAACTGGGTTACCGCGAGGGCCTCGACGCGGGGCGCGACATCGTGCTGTTGCGCGCCGCCGCCACGGGCGAGGCGGTGACGAAGGATGCGCTGGACGAGCTGGCGCTGGGGGCGCAGGCGCGGTTTCCCCTCGCGGCGGCGGACCTGATGCCGGCACTTTCGGGTCCGGCGCTGGGCCGCAGGCTGGACGAGCTGGAACGGCGCTGGATCGCGTCGGGCTTTGCGCTTGGCCGCGACGAGTTGCTGCGACAGCGTTGAGGGCTGACCCCGGCCGCGGGCGGGGGGGACAGACGACCGGGTCCATCGTTTACCGCATGTTGTACCGGATCGGGGCCTGCCGCCTTCAATCGGAAACGCGCGCGCCGGGCTCGACCCGGGGCCTCGTCCCACGCGGATAAAGTTGCCGGTTCGGGGGCCGGGGCGTGTACCGGAACCGATTTGCCGCGCGACGCCACAATCCCATTCACCATTCCCGGCCCGCGTGGCAGGGTGATGGGGATCGTTTTGACAGGACGGCCCGGATGTTCAGGTTTTTCGAGAATCTGGTCGACCCTTACGGCGACTACACCGAGACCGACACGCCGCCGCGGCGGCTGTGGCCGTTCCTGCGCGCTTACATGCAGCCCTTTCGCAGGGTCTTTGCGCTGGCGGCGGCGATGTCGGTGGTGGTGGCGGCGATCGAGCTGTGGCTCATCTACTACATGGGCCGGCTGGTCGACCGGCTGTCGGGCGACCCGGCCGAGGTCTGGCGCGACTACGGGCCGGAACTGATCGCGGTGGCGCTCTTCATCCTGTTCCTGCGCCCGCTCGTCCAGGCGCTCGACGTGCTGCTTCTGAACAACGCCATCCTGCCCAATTTCGGCAC
>CAZNMK010000366.1:0-3323 GCA_964574045.1 uncultured Roseovarius sp.
GGTTTCAGGTCTACACCCTGCGCGACGAGGACTTCATGCGCCGCCTCTTCGAGCGCGCGGCGGCGGCGAAATGCTCGGCCCTTGTCATCACGGTCGACCTGCAGGTGATGGGCCAGCGCCACAAGGACATCAAGAACGGGCTTTCGGCCCCGCCCAAGCTGACCGTGAAATCGCTCGCCGACATGATGACCAAGGTGCGCTGGGGTCTTGGCATGCTGGGCACAAAGCGGCGCGAGTTCCGCAACGTGGTGGGCCATGCCAAGGGCGTCAGCGACCCCGGCTCGCTGGCCAAATGGACGGCCGAGGCGTTCGACCCCGCGCTCGACTGGGAAAAGATCACGCAGTTCCGCCGGATGTGGGACGGCCCGGTCATCATCAAGGGGATCATGGATGCCCGCGACGCGCTCGAGGCGGTCAACGCCGGCGCCGATGCGATCGTGGTCTCGAACCATGGCGGGCGGCAGCTCGACGGCGCGCTCAGCTCGATCCGGGCGCTGCCCGAGATCGTCGACGCCGTGGGCGACAAGATCGAGGTCCATCTCGACAGCGGCATCCGCACCGGCCAGGACATTCTCAAGGCGCTGGCGATGGGCGCCAAGGGCGTGATGATCGGGCGCGCCTTCGTCTACGGTCTCGGCGCGATGGGCGAGAATGGCGTGACCCGGGCGCTGGACATCCTGCAAAAGGAGCTCGACACCTCGATGGCGCTGTGCGGGCGAACCGATGTGCGCGATCTCGACCGCGACATCCTGCTGGTGCCCGAGGGGTTCTCGGGCCGCTGGGAGGCGTGAGCGGCCGGCAATCCGGCGGCGGCGTTGAAAAACAGGCGACAGGGTGTATATTTCAATGTACACTCATGGAGTCATTTCAATGAAACGCCTGCACACCAACCAGATCTGCACCATGACCGAACTGCGCGAGCCGCAGAAGGTGCTCGACCGCGCCGGCGGCAAACCCGTGGCGATCATGAAGAATTCGCGCTGCGTGGGCTATCTGGTGCCCGAAGAGGCGACTCTGCAAGACGAGCCGCGCTATGCGGCCATGGACGAGGTGCTGGCCTCGATCGAGAAACGCCGGGCCGTCAACCAGCCTGTCCTCGACTATCTCAGGGACAAATGACCTGGCGGCTATTGTCGGCAGAACTCGTCGAGACGATTCGCGACGGGGTGCTGAACCCAGGTGAGCTGCCGGGGCATGCAGGCGACAAGTCTGTGGAAAGCACCCTCGCCCGGGTAGAGAACCGCACCGTCTACGGGATGGTAACGGATATCTTCGACCTTGCTGCCGCCTATGCAACCGCGCTGGCGCAGGGGCATTGCTTCAACGACGCCAACAAGCGCACCGCGCATCAGTCAATGGATGTCTGCCTCGACCTGAACGGCATCGAGATCGCCTGGACGCCCGACGAGGTCGGCCAGCAGATCATCCGCCTGGCGCAGGGGCTGATCGGCGCGAACGACATGGCCGAGTGGCTGCGGGCAAAGGCGGGCGAGCCGGCGGACTGATCCGCGCTTGCCCTTTTCCCGGCCCGCGTGCTCTGCCATACTGCCGGCCAACCAACAAACCAAGAGCAGCAGCACCCGCATGGCCGACGACCTTCTGACCGCGACCGACAACAGCGATTATGGCGCCTCGGACATCGAGGTTCTCGAGGGGCTCGAGCCGGTGCGCAAGCGGCCGGGGATGTATATCGGCGGCACCGACGAGCGCGCGCTTCATCACCTCGTGGCCGAGGTTCTCGACAACGCCATGGACGAGGCGGTGGCGGGCCATGCCACCCGTATCGAGGTGGACCTGCACGAGGATTTCTCGATCACCGTGCGCGACAACGGCCGCGGCATCCCGGTCGAGGATCACCCCAAGTTCCCCGGCAAGTCGGCGCTCGAGGTGATCCTCTGCACGCTGCATTCCGGCGGCAAGTTCTCGGGCAAGGCCTATCAGACCTCGGGCGGGCTGCACGGTGTGGGCGCGAGCGTCGTCAACGCGCTCTCCGACACCATGGTGGTGCAGGTCGCGCGCGACCGCAAACTCTTCGAGCAGCGTTTCGCGCGCGGGGTGCCGCAGGGGCCGCTGGCCGAGATCGGCGCCGCCCCCAACCGGCGCGGCACCACCGTGACCTTTCACGCCGACGAGGAGATTTTCGGCCACCATCGGTTCAGGCCCGCGCGCCTCTTCAAGTCGATCCGCTCCAAGGCGTATCTCTTTTCGGGGGTCGAGATCCGCTGGAAATCGGCGATCGAGGACGGCGAGACACCGACCGAGGCCAGCTTTCACTTTCCCGGCGGGCTCGCCGATTTCCTGCGCGAGACCATGAACGGCGCCTCGACCTATGCCGATGCCCCGTTTGCCGGAACGGTCGATTTCCGGGAACGCTTCGGCAGCCCCGGCAAGGTGGAATGGGCGATCAACTGGACGCCCTCGCGCGACGGCTTCCTGCAAAGCTACTGCAACACCGTGCCGACGCCCGAGGGCGGCACCCATGTCGCCGGGTTCTGGGCGGCGATCCTCAAGGGGATCAAGGGCTACGGCGAACTGGCCGGCAACCGCAAGGCGGCGCAGATCACCCGCGAGGACCTGATGGCGGGGGGCTGCGCGCTGGTGTCGTGCTTCATCCGCGACCCCGAATTCGTCGGCCAGACCAAGGACCGGCTGGCCACCACCGAGGCCCAGCGCCTGGTGGAAAACGCCGTGCGCGACCATTTCGACAACTGGCTGGCGTCGGATACCAGATCCGCCGGCGCGATCCTCGATTTCCTGGTGCTCAGGTCCGAGGAACGCCTGCGCCGCCGGCAGGAAAAGGAGACGCAGCGCAAATCCGCCACGCGCAAGCTGCGCCTGCCCGGCAAGCTGGTCGACTGCACCGCCGGCACGCGCGAGGGCACCGAGCTCTTCATCGTCGAGGGCGATTCGGCCGGCGGCTCGGCCAAGATGGCGCGCGACCGCAAGACCCAGGCGCTCTTGCCGCTGAGGGGGAAAATCCTCAACGTGCTCGGGGCGGCGAGTTCCAAGCTGGGCTCGAACCAGGAAATCGCCGATCTGACCCAGGCGCTGGGGGTCGGGCTGGGCACCCGGTTCAACATCGACGATCTGCGTTACGACAAGATCATCATCATGACCGACGCCGACGTCGACGGCGCGCATATCGCGTCGCTTCTGATGACGTTCTTCTTTACCCAGATGCGCCCGATGATCGACGCGGGGCATCTCTATTTGGCCTGTCCGCCGCTCTACCGGCTGACACAGGGCGCGCGGCGGGTCTATTGCATCGACGAGGCCGAGCGCGACGCCTGGCTGGAAAAGGGGCTGGGGGGAAAGGGCAGGGT
>CAZNMK010000367.1:0-3319 GCA_964574045.1 uncultured Roseovarius sp.
TGCACTGCCTGCCCGCCCACCGCGAGGAAGAGGTGACCAGCGCGGTGATGGACGGGCCGCGATCGGTGATCTGGGACGAGGCCGAGAACCGGCTGCACGCGCAGAAGGCGATCATGCGCTGGTGCCTCGGCGTCTGAGCCGCCGGTAGCCTGTCTGGCCGCATCCGTATCTTCCCCGGCCCCGAGTCCAACGCGCCCCGGCCTCCGAGCCGGGGCCTTGCGTACCAGATGGATGAGGCCCCGGGTCTAGCCCGGGGCGCGGCGGACCCTACCGCCGCCTGTCGCGGCGGCCGAACTCGCTTTCGAGATGCGCGCGCAGTTTCTTCGCGCCGCTGCGCAGGGCGCTTTTCACGTCGGCGTCGCGATGCACCACCGTGTGCGGCTGCATCCCCTCGGGGCGCGCCTCGAGCGTGCAGCGGATGTCGTCGGCGCCGCCCTTGCCGGCGTTCTCGTCGGCCAGATGGACCTCGATCCGCGTCAGCCGGCCCGCGAGATGGCCGAGTTCGGATTGCAGCATCTCCTCGACCGCCTCGCGCAGGCGCGCATCATTGGCGATATGGGTGTCTGTGTTGAGCTGTATCTGCACGGTGGCGATTCTCCGGGTTGTTCGTACGGACCATAACCCGGCGATGTGGCATGCGGGTTGATCCTGCGCAAGTCGGCCCGCCTCCGATGCGGCTGGCCGGGGCCGATCCGGCCCTTGCACCCGGCCGAGAGTGCAATAGGCTGGGGCAATGTCGAACATGCGGGGCGGGTAGCGGATGTCGCTGGCTGAGATCGGCGTCTACGGGCTGGGGACCATGGGCAGCGCGCTGGCGCTCAACATGGCCGAAAAGGGCCTGCAGGTCGCCGTCGCCAACCGCGAGGCCGAGTGGCTCGCGCCGTTCATGGCCGAGGCCGGCGCGCTGGCATCCCGCCTGCACCCGCATGAGGCGCTGGCCGGTTTCGTGGCCGGTCTGGCCCTGCCCAGGGTCGTCATCTTCATGATCCCCTCGGGCGGGCCGGTGGATGCGATGATCGCCGCCCTGCGGCCGCTGCTGTCGTCCGGCGACATCGTGATCGACGGCGGCAACGCCGATTTCCACGACACCCGCCGCCGCGCGGCCGAGCTGGCCGGTGCCGGCATCCATTTCGTCGGCATGGGCGTTTCGGGCGGCGAGGAGGGCGCGCGCCAAGGCCCCTCGATGATGGTGGGCGGCAGCGAGGAGAGCTGGGCGCATCTGCAGCCGATGTTTGAGGCCATCGCCGCGCGTTACCGGGGCCAGCCTTGCGTCGACAGGCTGGGCCCCGACGGCGCGGGGCATTTCGTCAAGACCGTGCACAACGGCATCGAATACGCCGAGATGCAGGCGATCGCCGACATCTACGGCATCCTGCGCTTTGGCGCCGCCTGGACCCCGGCCGCCATCGGGGCGCTTTTCGGGCGCTGGAACGAGGGCCGGCTCAATTCCTATCTGCTCGGGATCACCGCCGAGATCCTGCATCACACCGATCCCCGGACCGGGCATCCGATGGTCGACGTGATCGCCGATGCCGCAGGGCAAAAGGGCACCGGCGGCTGGACCGTGATCGAGGCGCTGAACCTCGGCCAGTCGGCCAGCATGATCGAGGCGGCGGTGGGCGCGCGCAACTGGTCGTCGGAAAAGGCCGTGCGCCAGGACGCCGAGGCCCGGCTTGGCGGCGCGCGCGCGGCGCTGGAGCCCGACACGGCGGTTCTGGCCGATGCGGCGATGGCGGCGCGCATTCTCGGCCATGCGCAGGGATTCGACATCTTCGCCGCCGCATCGGCGGAATACGGCTGGCAGCTCGACGGTGCGCGCATCGCGGAAATCTGGCGGGCGGGCTGCATTTTGCGCTCGGCGCTGCTTGACGACATCGCCGGCGCCTTACGCGCCGGCCCACCGCATGGCCGGCTGATCCTGTCGGACGAATTCGCCGGGCGTCTGCGGTCCACCGTGCCGGCACTGCGGCAGGTGGTTGCCGGGGCGGTGGCGGCAGGCCACGCGGTGCCGGCGCTGTCGGCCGGGCTGCAATGGTACGACACCATGCGCCAGGGCTTCGGCACCGCCAATATCATCCAGGCCCAGCGCGACCTTTTCGGCCATCACGGGTTCGAGCGGCTGGGCCGGCGGGGGCGCCATCACGGACCCTGGCGGGACTGAACGCCCGCCGCCGGAGCCGTCAGATCATCGCCGCGTGCAGGATCAGATAGATTGCCGCCGACATCGCCGCCGCCGCCGGCACCGTCACCACCCAGGCCGCGACGATGGTCAGGAAATGGCTGCGCCGCACCAGCTTGCGGCGGCGGCGCTCCTCGAGCGGCAGCCGGCGCACGTTTCCGTTCGAGATGTCCGAGGGGCGGCGGTGGCGCTCCATGTACCATTCCCGGAAGAAGCCCACGCCAAAGACCCCGCCGACCGCGATATGGGTGGAACTGACCGGCAGACCCAGCCAGCTGGCCACGATCACCGTGATCGCCGCCGAAAGCGCCACGCAATAGGCGCGCATCGGATCAAGCTTGGTGATCTGGCTGCCGACCATCCGGATGAGCTTGGGGCCGAAGAGGAAAAGGCCGAAGGAAATTCCCAGCGCTCCGATCACCATCACCCATTGCGGGATCTCCACCTTGCCCGCCGAGGCGCCGAATTCCGTGGCGTGCACCACCGCCGCCAGCGGACCCACCGCGTTGGCAACGTCATTGGCGCCGTGGGCGAACGAGAGAAGTGCCGTCGAGATGATCAGCGGAAGCGAGAAGAGCTCCTTCAGCGACCGGTCCCGGTTTTCCATACCCGCCGACTGGCGCCGGATCAGGGGGATGCTCAACGCCCAGACCGCCAGCCCGATGCCCAGCCCGATGAAAAGCGCCAGGCCGATATCCATCGTGATGATGTGTTTCAGCCCCTTCAGCGCCAGATACGCGGAAAAGGCGCCGGCCATCACCCCCACCAGGATCGGCACCCAATGGCGCGCGGCGGCGATCTTGTCGTCGCGATAGATGATTCGGGTCTTGATCAGCGCCAGGAACGCCGCCGCGATCACGCCGCCCAGAACCGGCGAGATCACCCAGCTGGCGGCGATCGCGCCCATCACCGGCCAGGAGATGGCCGAAAGCCCGGCCGCGGCCAGCCCCGCCCCCATCACCCCGCCGACGACCGAATGCGTGGTCGACACCGGCGCGCCGATGCGGGTGGCCAGGTTGACCCACAGCGCGGCCGCGATCAGCGCCGACATCATCGCCCAGATGAACCGCTGGGTTTCCGCGATGCTGGCGGGGTCGACGATGCCCTTGGAAATCGTTGCCACCACGTCGCCGCCGGCCA
>CAZNMK010000368.1:0-3316 GCA_964574045.1 uncultured Roseovarius sp.
GTGAACCTTCTGCACCTTGTCAGCGAGACCGAGGCGCGCACGCTGGTGGCCGAGCTGCCCGCCGCCCTTGCGCCAGGGGGGCTGTGCGCGATCTATGGCCCGTTCCTGCGCGGCGGCACCGCCACTTCCGACGGCGATGCGCGGTTTCATGCCGCTTTGCGGGCCGCCGACCCGCAGGTGGGATACAAGAACGACGCCGATGTCGTAGACTGGCTGCGGGCCGCGGGTCTGCGGCCCGTCGAGGTGGCGCGAATGCCCGCCAACAACCTCGCCTTCGTGTCGCAACGCCCATCGGGGGAATAAGCCCATGCCGCGCACCGCCCTCGCCCGACTGGCCCTGATCCTGGCGATGGCGGCGGTCTGGGCGGCCCCGCCCGCCACCGCGCAGGAGGTGCATCTGTCGACCCGCGCGGCGGCCTTCGACGACCGCGACCCGGTGGATTTCGGCCGCGACGCGCCGCACCGCCTGCCGGTTCACGGCATCGACGTGTCGCGCTTTCAGGGCGATATCGACTGGCACGCGGCGGCGCGGGCGGGGGTGAATTTCGCCTTCATCAAGGCGACCGAGGGGGGCGACCTGCTCGACCCCGAATTCGGCCGCAACTGGCGGGCGGCAGCGCGCGCGGGCGTGCTGCGGGGGGCCTATCATTTCTACTATTTCTGCACCGACGCCGCGACGCAGGCGCGCTGGTTCATCCGCAACGTCCCCCGCGGGACGGGCGCGCTGCCGCCGGTTCTGGACATGGAATGGAACCCGCATTCGCCGACCTGCCAGAAACGCCCCGAACCGGCCGCGGTGCGCCGCGAGATGGGCGTATTCCTGAACCGGCTCGAGCGGCATTTCGGCCAGCGCCCGATCGTCTATACGACGCCGCAATTCTATCGCGAGAACGACCTCGGGCGGGTGAAGGCCGAATTCTGGCTGCGCTCGGTCGCCCGGCCCCTGGCCGAGGTCTATCCGGGCCAGAGCTGGCATTTCTGGCAGTACAGCGGCACCGGCATCGTCGGAGGCATCGGCGGCGATGTCGACCTCAACGCCTTTGCGGGCAGCCAGGCCGACTGGGCCGCCTGGGTGGCGCGCAGGCGGCAGTGAACCGGACGTGGCCGGGCTTCCGACTCCATACCCTCAGTGAAACTTCGCCCTGATCCGGCGCACCAGGAACCACACCAGTACCACCGTCGGCAGCGTGACGGCCGCCGTGATCATGCCCTTGCCGACACCCAGCACGCCGCTCAGCGGGTAGAGCAGATACCCCACCAGCGACACCGCGTAATAGCTGATCGCCACCACGCTGAGCCCCTCGACGGTCTTTTGCAGCCGCAGCTGCAGATCGGCGCGCCGGTCCATGCTGGCCAGGAGCGCCTGGTTATGGGCGCTGCGCTCGACATCGACGCGGGTGCGCAAGAGCTCGGCGGCGCGCTGCGCCCGGTCGGCCAGCGCCTGCAGCCGCGCCTCGGCCGAACGGACGGTGCGCATCGCCGGCTCGTACCGGCGCATCATGAATTCGCCGAATGTCTGGCGGCCGCGAAAGCGTTCCTCGCGCAGCACCTCGATGCGCTGCGCGACGATGCGCTCGTATGCCCCGGTCGCGCCGAAGCGGAACGACGCCTGCGCCGCCATCGCCTCCAGCTCGGCGGAGATGTCCAGGAGGTCGGGCAGCGTGTCCTCGGCCCGCTTTTCGCCCCCGGTCATGTCGCCGATCATCGCCCGCATGCGGGTCTCCAGCTGCCCCATGCGCGGGCTGAGGTCGCGCACCCGCGCGAACCCCAGCATCGACATCGACTTGTAGGTCTCGATCTCGCAGAGCCGCTGCATGACCCGGCCCACCCGGCGCGGCCCGGTGCCCGGCGCCACGGCGATCAGGAACCGCTGATGCCCGGCCGGGTCGATGCGGAAGTCGCCGGCAATGACGGCGGCATTGTCGAGCACCCGCGCCACCGCCACGCTTTCGGGCACGAACCAGTCGGCGATGGCGGCGGCCAGCGCATCCTCGTCCCGTATCTGCTCGACCCGGATCAGCACCGAGGTGACCCGCACCCCCGGGGCATCGGCCAGCCAGTCATCCGGGAAGGCGGCGAAATCGGCCGGATCGAACGGCCGCGCGCCCGGCCCCTCGGACATGGCTGTGTAGGTGACGAACTCGGTATGGCTTTCCCATTTCAGCATGTGCCGCCCGATCCGGCCCGAATAGTGCGTGGCTCCGGGCTGGGGATGCTGGGCGCCGTGACGGTCGAGGAGCGCGGTCAGATGCGCCAGGTCCGCCGAGCGGTCGCGCGCGGCGGCGCCATGTTCGCGCTTGACCGCCAGAAAGGCGGCGGTCGCGGGCGGCGTGACCGAGGGAAAGGGGCGCGCGTGCAATTCGTTGGCGAGCCGGTAGCGCAACGGATGGTCGTCGATGGGCGGCATGGGGTGGGTGTCCCGCGATTTTCGCGCAGACTAACCGCCCCAACGCCATATGCAACCGGATTGTTTTGCTACGTCAATGAGTTAGCTGAGTGCGATGGTATACCTTCAACCAAGACTGTTGCAAAAGAAGCGAATATAAAAAAAGAGCGCCCTCTACTATGAACACCCTACTTCAATTCTCTTCCTCTTTGCAGACCGCGATCCAACGCTTCGGCTATCGCCGCCATTTCATCGTCGGCAGCGTCGAGAACGGCTTCAGGAAGGTTCAGATCGTCAATGGATGACATGGAACTATTAAATTCGGAAATCAGCGACGTGGGGTGGAAATCCTTCACTTGGGTAAGGCGAGCGAAGAGAAGCTCGATCAAGATACGCTGAGCCATAAGTCTCCCAAACAGCTCACCGTGCAATATCTTTGTCTCTTCGCTCACCATTTCTATTACCTCAGTCGACCAGCCCCAGCAGGCGGGTGATGCTTTCCTTGGCGTCGCCGTAGAACATGCGCGTGTTTTCCCTGAAAAAGAGCGGGTTCTCGATGCCGGAATAGCCGGTCCCCTGCCCGCGCTTGAGGACGAAGACGTCGCGCGCCTTCCACACCTCGAGCACCGGCATACCGGCGATGGGGCTGTTGGGGTCCTCCTGCGCCGCCGGGTTGACGATGTCGTTCGAGCCGATGATGATCGCCACATCCGTTTGGGGAAAATCGTCGTTGATCTCGTCCATCTCGAGCACGATGTCATAGGGCACCCGCGCCTCGGCCAGCAGCACGTTCATGTGCCCCGGCAGGCGCCCGGCGACGGGGTGGATGCCGAAGCGCACGGTCTTGCCCTTGCTCCGCAGTTTCGACGTCAGCTCGCTCACCGCCTGCTGCGCCTGCGCCACCGCCATGCCGTAGCCCGGCACGATGAT
>CAZNMK010000369.1:0-3312 GCA_964574045.1 uncultured Roseovarius sp.
AAGAACTGGTCCACGATCCCGGGGACGACACACAGATGCGCATGCTGGCGGCGTTCTATCTGCTCAGGGCCAAGCGCGGCAACGGCCAGCCACTCGACCCGGTGGCGCGCTTTCATCTCGACAACGGCGCGTCGGTCCATCAGGTCCATGCCCGCGCCGACACTTCGCCCAACGGGCTGAAGCAGTCGCAGGGCGTCATGGTCAACTATCTCTACGACCTCGCCAGGGTGACGCAGAACCACGAACGCTTTGCCGCGTCGAGCCAGATCGCCGCCTCTTCCGAGGTGCGCGCGCTGGCCGCCGCCGCCGAGAAGTCGAGAACATAGGAGCCGCGAATGGCGAACGCCCTTTTCGATGCGCTGTTCGCGCCCCATGCCGGGCGCGACGATCCGTTCCTGTACCTCGCCGATGGCGGCACCGTCACCTATGCCGGCTTTCTGGGTCAGGCCGCGCGGGTGGCCCATGCGCTGACCGAGGCGGGGTTGGCCCCCGGCGACCGGCTTGCCGCGCAGGTCGAGAAATCGCCGCAGGCGCTGGCACTTTATGCCGCCTGCGTGCAGGCCGGCGTGATCTTTCTGCCGCTCAACACCGGCTATACCGGCGACGAACTGGCCTATTTCGTCGAGAACAGCGGCGCGCGGATGCTGGTCTGCGACCCCTCCCGCGCCGGAGCGCTGGCGCCGATGGCCGAGGCAAACGGCGCGCGCCTGCTGACGCTGGACGCGGCCGGCCGGGGCAGCCTTGCCGACGCCGCGCGGGACATGCCCGAGACATTCGATACCGTGGCGCGCGCACCCGGCGACCTGGCCGCCTTTCTCTATACCTCGGGCACGACCGGGCGTTCCAAGGGCGCGATGCTGAGCCACGCCAACCTATTGTCGAATGCGCAGACCCTGGCCGAGACCTGGCGTTTCACGGCCCGCGACGTGCTGCTGCACGCGCTGCCCATCTTTCACACCCACGGGCTGTTCGTGGCCACGAACGTGATCCTGGCAGTGGGCGGCGCGATGATCTTTCTGCCGAAATTCGATCTCGACACGGTGATCGCCCGGATGCCCGAGGCCACCGCGATGATGGGGGTGCCGACCTTCTACACGAGGCTGCTGGACGATCCGCGCCTCGGCCGCGACCTGACCGGGCACATGCGGCTTTTCGTCTCCGGCAGCGCGCCGCTTCTGGCCGAGACGCATGCCCGCTTCGAGGCCCGCACCGGCCACCGCATCCTCGAACGCTACGGCATGACCGAAACCAACATGAACACCTCGAACCCCTATGACGGCGAGCGCCGCCCAGGCACCGTCGGACTGCCCCTGCCGGGCGTCGAGGTCAAGGTCACCGACCCCGAGACCGGCGCCACCCTGCCGCAAGGCGAGGTCGGACAGATCGAGGTGCGCGGGCCCAACGTCTTTCTGGGCTACTGGCAGATGCCGGAAAAGACCGCCGCCGAGTTGCGCGAGGACGGCTTTTTCATCACCGGCGACCTGGGGTGTTTCGACGCGGACGGCTATCTGCGGATCGTCGGACGGGGCAAGGATCTGATCATCTCGGGCGGCTACAATATCTACCCCAAGGAGATCGAGCTGGTGCTCGACGATCAGCCCGGCGTGCTGGAATCGGCGGTGATCGGCGTGCCGCACGCCGATTTCGGCGAAACCCCGGTGGCCCTGATCGTGCCCGAGCCGGACGCCCGGCCCGACCTAGACGCCATCGCCGCGGCGGCGGGCCGTACACTGGCCCGGTTCAAGCAACCGCGGGCGTACCGGCTCATCGACGAGCTGCCCCGCAACACCATGGGCAAGGTGCAAAAGAACATCCTGCGCGAAAGCTACAAGGACATGTTCGCGGCCGGCTGAGCGGCGGACCGAACGGCGCGGGACGGCGTACGCGAGCGGCCCGATCCAGGCAGACTGTGCGCCGCCTGCACGCCCCGGGGCCTATTCGGCCTGTCCGCGCCCGTATCGTTTGACAGCGCGGACGCATCCGTGGGATGTTGCGTGCGAGGACATCGGGCAGATCCAAATTCGGATCGCATCTTGGTCGTAGGCGGGAATCTGCGCGCGCCGTCGCGTTTGCACGCTGTACAATTGTAGGTTGTCCAAGGCTGGTTTAACGGTATAAGGTGGTCTTGCCGAGTTCTCCAGCGTGTGTTTTTGGGGTCGATTCACAGATGTATGGCATGTTTTCCAAGCTCACCGAACTGGACCGGCGCACCAAGTGCGTTCTTCAGATGTTCGCCGATGCCGTGCTGATGGTGCTGTGTTTCGTCATCGCCATGATGTTGCGGCTGGAGCAGCCGGGCTTTCTGGTCGATATTCCGGTCTGGCTGGCGCTGCTGCCCGCGATTGCGGGCACCCTGACCGCGTTTTATGCCTTGGGCCTCTACCGCTCGATGATTCGCTACATCAACGGGCACGTCCTGCGGACGATCCTGATCGGGGTCTTCGCCTCCGCCGTGATCCTGTTCATCAGCGCGCAGGTGCTGTCGGCGCCGGTGCCGCGTTCGGTGCCGGGCATTTACGCGCTGCTGCTCTTCGTGACGGCGGGCGGCCTGCGGTTTCTCATGCAGGGCCTTTTCCGCAGGAACAGGCCGCGCAACCGCAAGCCGGTGATCGTCTACGGCGCGGGCGAGGCCGGACGTCAACTGGCAACGGCGCTGGCGCATGACGCCGAATTCGCCCCGCTGGCATTCGTCGACGACGACCCAAGGCTGCAGCGGACCTGGATAGAGGGCAAGCGGGTCTACGCGCCCGAGCAGATACCGCACCTGGTCGAGCGGCTGGGCATCCGCAGCATCCTGCTGGCCATTCCCAGCGCCAGCCGGGCGCGGCGGCGCGAAATCGTCTCGCGGCTGGAGCCGCTCGATGTCGACATCCGCACCATTCCCGGCATCGCCGACATCGTCGACGGCCGCGCCAACTATAGCGACCTGCGCCGGGTCACGCCCGAGGATCTGCTGGGCCGCGAGCCGGTGCCGCCGCGCGACGACCTGATGGCGCGCAACATCACCGGCAAGGTGGTACTGATGACGGGCGCGGGCGGCTCGATCGGGTCCGAGCTCTGCCGCCAGATCATCCGCCACGACCCCGCCGCCCTGGTGCTGCTGGAGGTGTCGGAATACGCGCTTTATACCATCGCCAACGAACTGAGAGAGACGCTGGAACGCGAAGGCCGCAGCCTGCCCGTCGAGCCGGTACTCGGGTCGGTCCAGAACCCCGGCCGCGTTCGCGCGATCCTGCGCAGCTTCGGCGTGCAGACGATCTATCACGCCGCCGCCTACAAGCATGTGGTGCTGGTCGAGGAAAACGTCGTCGA
>CAZNMK010000370.1:0-3296 GCA_964574045.1 uncultured Roseovarius sp.
GGCAAAGGCGTTGGGCCCGGCATGGATGCCCAGCGCCGGGCGATAGACCTTGCCCAGTTCGCGGTCCGAGCCGTGGACATGGATCAGGGTCTGCGCCGGTTCGGGCACGCTCAGCAATTCATAGCCGCCGGTGACGTTCTCGCCGAACCGGGTCTCGATGGCGAGGACGGTATCGGCCCCGGCAATGAGGTCGCGCACCTGCGGGGCCATCGAAACGCCCGCCTCGCCGCAAAAGACCCGCGAGTGGTTGTCGAACCGGTCCTGATAGCGGAAGGCCGAAACGACGGGGATGTCGGCGCCCTCGGCGAAGCCCTGCAGCGCGGCGCTGCCGGCCGCGCTCCAGCCGTTGCCGCCATAAAGGATGAGCGGGCGCTCGGCCGCCGCCAGCATGTCGCGCGCCCGCGCCACCGCGGCGGGGTCGGGATGCGGTTCGGCGACCGCGGCCGTGCCGGCGACGGGGCGCGCATCCGTCGTATCGGTCAGCATGTCCTCGGGCAGCGCCAGCACCACCGGCCCGGGGCGCCCGGTGACGGCGGTCGTCCAGGCGCGGGCGACGATCTCGGGGATGCGGCCGGCGTCGTCGATCTCGGCCACCCATTTCGCCATCGTGCCGAACACCGCGCGGTAATCGAGTTCCTGGAACGCCTCGCGCCCCTTCATCCCGGTCCCGACCTGCCCCACGAACAGAATCATCGGCACGCTGTCCTGCATCGCCGTGTGCACCCCGATCGAGGCATTGGTGGCGCCGGGGCCGCGGGTGACCATGCACAGCCCCGGCTGCCCCGTCAGCTTGCCATGCGCGGCGGCCATGAACGCCGCGCCGCCCTCGTGCCGGCAAAGCACATAGTCGAGCCGCCCGGCCGTGTCGTAGAGCGCATCGAGAACCGCCAGATAGCTTTCCCCCGGAACGCCGAAACACCGCCGCGCCCCCAGCGACACAAGGCAATCGACCAATAGCTGCCCGCCGGTTCTGGTCATCTCCGATCATCCCCTCTTGCCTGCCGCGGCCGTCGCCGCCGCGCGGCATCAAGGCACGACTTGGCAGGGCCCGCAACCCCCGCCGGTGCGGGCATGCAGATGCCGCCCGGGCGGGCGGCGCGGGCCTTTCGGTCGGACAGGTATCAGAGCCGGATCGAACGCCGCCCCGCCGGCAGGGCGTTCAGCAGGTCGGCATTGGCACAGTGCCCGGGCGCGCGCTCGGCGCCGGCACCGTTGGCCGCCAGCCATGCCTCGCAGGTGTCGGCATGCGCGCACATCCGGCAGCGGGTGACCATGGCGCTGTAATCGGCGGCGGAAAGTTCGCCCAGCTGCATGGCATCCGACAGGTTCACCCCGATCGCCCGTGCCACCGAGCGGGTCAGCCAGAAGGCGCGGTTCGGATCGCCCAGGCGCGCCAGTATCGCGGTCATCGTGATGGCTCCTTTTCCGGGCGCAGCGGCATCATACCCGCGTGCCCCGCTTGAGCATTTCGAACAGGGTCAGGTTGCGGCAGGTCCGGGGCGCCGCGGGCGCGATACCCCGCTGGACCGTCAGCCAGTGGTCGCAGCCATCCGGGTCGGCGCAGCCGGTGCAGCGCAGAACCGCATCGTCGAGCGTCTCGATGTCCAGCTGGCCTTCCATGATCTTTTCGTCCAGATCGAGGCCGAGCGCGTTCGCCATCCGCTCCATCAACTCGGCATGACGATGCTGCATCCGCGAGGCCGACATTTCCGCCTCCCCTTTCTCTCTCCCCTGTCGCGGCAGCCTACGCCAGGGCGGGCCGGCCGGTCCTTGACCTGAATCAATCCCACCCCGCGCCCGGCGCCGGAGCCTGGTATATCGCTTTGCATTCAGTGCATTGAATTGGAGCGCCGGCCACCCCGGCCGCACTGGTCAGAGCCCGGCCGCCACCCGGCGCACGGTCTCGATGCGCCGGGCATTGGGCGGATGGGTGCCCAGGAACCTGTCGCCCGGATCGGCGATGCGGGTGAAATAGGCCGCACCCCGCACCGGGTCGTACCCGGCCTGGTGCGCGATCACGGTGCCGATGGCGTCGGCCTCCAGCTCGTAGTCCTTGGAATAGCTGCGGGCGCCGACACTGGCGCCGAGATCGACCGCCGCATCCACCGCCGACGATCCCGCGCCCGTCAGCGACGCCAGCCCGCCCAGCAGGATCGCCCCGGTCATCGCGTTCTGCTGCTGGCGCGGGATGTGCCCGGCGACATGATGCGCGGCCTCATGGCTCATCACGAAGGCGAGCTGATCGGCATTCTCGACATCGGCGAGAATCGACAGGGTAAAGGCCAGAACCGGGCGGCCGCCCTCGTCGAGCGACTGATAGGCGTTGGGCGGCAGGCCGGGCCGGTCGTCGATGACGATGCGGAAATCGCAGCTGGGGTTGCGGGCACGTTCGCGGCAGATGCCTTCGGCCACGGGTTCGACGCGCGCCGCGACGGTGCGGAAGCGTTCGATATCCGCCGCGCCGGCACGCGGAACCGGCTGCGGGGCCGCCGCCGGCGCCCCCGCCGGCCCGGTCGCAACCGTGCAGCCCTGCACGATCAGGACAATCGACACGACTATGGCGAACAGGCGCATTCGCGGCCTCCGGCAACCATTGCTAGCCGTTATCTAGCAGGCCGGCGCGCCGCTGCCAGCACAGATGCGCAAAATGCCCCCGCGCTTGCAAAGACCCGCCAAAGGGATAGGGTGACGCCCATGTTTTCCATCGAGCACGAATTCGACTGCACCGTGATCACCCTGATCGACGAGGGCGCCGCGCCCCTGGGCGAGGACGTGATCGTCAATGCCTTTGCCGAATGCGTGACGGTCGAACAATACGACCCCCGCAGCGACAGCGTGGCGCGAATCACCCTTTCGCCGGCACAGCTGCGCGACCTCGGCGCCGCGCTCAACCTGCCCGAAGGCGTCTATTCGCTGGGCGGCAAGACCCTCAATCCACGCTGAAGACCTTGTCGCGCGCGCTCTCGCCCCGGATGAGGCGCAGCCGCGATTTCGGCACCCCCAGCGCCTTTGCCAGCAGCTTTTGCACCGCCGCGTTGGCCTTGCCGCCCTCGGGCGCGGCGGTGACGGCGACGCGAATCGCGCCGTCGCGCAGAACGATGGCGTTCGTGGCGGCCCTGGGCGTGACGCGCACCGCGACGGTGGCGCCGGACCGGGCCAGATGCGAGAGGTCGGGCAGGGTCATCCTTTCCTGCCTAGATCGCCAGCCAGCAAACCTGAATCGCCTCCTATCCCTATTCCACCCGGCGGCACCGCCGGGCAGCCCCATGCCGAAGGCATGCCTGCGGCACGACCCG
>CAZNMK010000371.1:0-3291 GCA_964574045.1 uncultured Roseovarius sp.
GAGCGGCAGCGCACTGACCAGCGTCGCGTAGAGATAGGCACCGGAGATATTCTCGAAGAGGATAGAACGGACCAGCGTCGGCGCCACGACCCGAAGGGCTGTCGCACGGCTTCCTCCGAAGGATCCAAACAGATCAGCTGACAGGACATAGATCACCGCATGCAAAGCGACAAACCCCAGGACGCGGACTGGCAGATCGGCCAAAAGAACAAGTCTGATCCCATAGTCCCGACCTGGCTTGGCCACGATCGAGGCGAACAGAAAGAAACTCACATAGTTCACGACAAAAACGACGGGCAGGCCGTTGGTCGCGACCTGCCTCAAGAACCTGCCAAGCGGCGGGCCACCGCCAGCCAGCATGCCGCCGAAACCGGGCGTCATTGCGATGTAGACGATGACCGCCGGAATGAGGCTGATGAGGCTGAAGACGAGCGTATTCCATAAGAAACGTCCCGCCGGCATGTCGATCGCAAAGTATCGTTTCATCATGGCTGACCTTTCCCGGTCTGCGGTTTCTTCGGATGCAGATCGACACCGGCGGCGCGTCCATTGCCGGTGATATCTGCAACTTCGAACATTGGCATGGAGCGACGTCCAAGCCTTCGCGTTCACGCCGGAGCGTCCGGACGGAAAGCGGGAGAGTTCAAGCGCGGCTCTATTCCTACGCGGTCCTTGCGATCGCGAACAAGCAGCATCTTCGAGGGCGGATTGCGGTCTGCCCATCCAATGCGACGGCTCTCGTCTTGGCGCATGCCCGTTGCGATTGCGAAACGATCGATGCGCGGCTCAGGTATGAATTGTCTTGCATTGCCTTCGCGCGCGCTGAGGATGGCGCCGGTCTCGTCTTCGCCGGGGCGGCGATCCCGTTCGCTACTCTTGCCGGCCAGCCCGAGACGTGAAAGCGCGACACGCGCGAGGTCGATTCCTTCGCTCGGGGCGATGAGGCCATGCACGGCAGCACCATGAGAGAGGATCGTCGCGATCACGCCGATGTCGATCCCGAGAGTGACGGGGCCCGCACCTTGCTCCGCGCGCATCTTGCCGTAGTCGATCAGCCTCGAGCGGTCGAGGTGCACGATCTTCTCCTTGCCCAGATCGCGCTTGAGCGTCGTGAGCGTGGCGGCCTTGGCTCGCGACGCGGCGGTTTCCCTGCCTCGCACATATCGGCTATATGAAGGTCGATGAGGTCGCCAAAGGTCTGGAGGCGGGAAACGGACGACTTGTTCGGCGCCAGCCCCTGATCGACGCAGGGCTCTCCGCCTGGCGGGCCCAACGAAGGGCGTCGTCGCGGCACAGGAACGTCTCGCTCGCGTGAGCCACCCTTTCGTCTGATCTGGACCCGGTAGGCACCGGAAGGAAGCTTGGCGATGGAGGCCATTTTCGTGTGCGGCTCATGTGTGCAACGAGTCGTCGTAGAGGGGCAAATTCGGGGATATCGGGGCGTATGCCAGCGTAGCAGCATCCGCCGCCAACAGTTTGAAGATACACAAAAAATGCAAATAAATCAACACGCTAGATTATCCACGGCCCCTATGATGGATTGGACCGACAGGCATTGCCGGTATCTGCATCGCCAGTTCTCGCGTCGCGTGCTGCTTTATACCGAGATGGTGACGGCGCCGGCGCTGGTGCGGGGGGGCGCGGTGCATCTGCTGGAGCATTCGCCGCAAGAGCATCCGGTCGCGCTGCAGCTTGGCGGGTCCGACCCGGGCGAACTGGCGCGGGCGGCGCGGCTCGGGGCCGAGGCGGGCTATGACGAGATCAACCTCAATGTCGGCTGTCCCTCGGACCGGGTACGGTCGGGCACCTTCGGGGCGGTGCTGATGAAGCAGCCCGCGCTGGTGGCCGAGTGCTGCGCGGCGATGATCGCGGCGCAGCCGCGCGAGGTGACGGTCAAGTGCCGGATCGGGGTCGACGAGCAGGACCCCCGCAAGGTGCTGCCCGATTTCCTGCACCATGTCCGGCAGGCGGGCGTGACGCGCGTCATCATCCATGCCCGCAAGGCCTGGCTGCAGGGGTTGAGCCCGAAGGAAAACCGCGACGTCCCGCCGCTCGACTACGGCCTGGTGCGCGAGATGAAGGCGCGGTTCGCCGATCTGCATGTCTCGGTCAATGGCGGCATCGCCACGCTCGATGCGGCGCGCGCGCAGCTCGATGCCGGGCTTGACGGGGCGATGGTGGGGCGCGCCGCCTATCACCGTCCGGCCGACCTTCTCGCTTCCGCGGACCGGCTGATCTTTGGCGATGACGTCCCGGATCGCCGGCTCGAGGACGTCGCGCGCGCGATGCTGCCCTATATCGAGGAGCATCTGGTGTCGGGCGGGCGGCTGCACCAGGTGACGCGCCACATGCTGGGGCTCTTCGCCGGCCGGCCCGGTGCGCGGGGCTGGCGGCGGGTGCTGTCGGAGGGCGCGACGCGCCCCGGCGCCGGGCCCGAGCTGGTCGAGGCGGCGCTGGCGCAGGTGGATGCGGCACCAGTCGCCTGACTGAGGCGCTTTCCCCGCCCGCCCCGCCGGTGTAAGCCTGCCCCGGCGAGCGCGAAGGAAGAGCCATGCCCGACACCACGCTGCTGATCGAGATGCTGCTGATGCTGATGGCGATCGGCGCCTTTGCCGGCGTCCTTGCCGGGCTTTTGGGCGTGGGCGGCGGCATCGTGCTGGTGCCGTCGTTTTTCTATGCCTTCAGGACGCTCGGCTATGACGGCCCGCAGCTGATGCAGATATGTCTTGCGACCTCGCTGGCGACGATCATCGTGACCTCGGTGCGTTCGGTACTGAGCCACAATCGCAAGGGCGCGGTCGATTGGTCGATCCTCAGGACATGGGCGCCGGGCATCGCCATCGGCGCGGTGGCGGGCGTGCTGGTGGCGGCGTCGCTCAGGTCGGGCGTGTTGCAGGGGGTGTTCGGGGGCCTGGGCATCGTCATCGGGCTGTATCTGGGGCTCGGGCGGGCGGAATGGCGGTTGGGCGCGGCGATGCCGGGCGGGATGGCGCGGGCGGCGATGTCGCCGGCGGTGGGGTTCCTGTCGGTGCTGATGGGCATCGGCGGCGGCAGCTTCGGCGTCCCGTTGATGAGCCTCTACGGTCTGCCCATTCACCGCGCGGTGGCCACCGCGGCGGGTTTTGGCGTGACCATCGCGGTGCCGTCGGTGGCGGGGTTCCTGTTCCTGAGCGTCGCGCCCGAGCACCGCCCGCCGCTGACGCTGGGGGCGGTCAACCTGCCGGCCTTTGCGGCGGTCATCGCCATGACGCTGATCACCGCGCCGCTGGGCGTGCGGCTGGCGCATGCGAT
>CAZNMK010000372.1:0-3272 GCA_964574045.1 uncultured Roseovarius sp.
CGACGATGGCCTCGCCCTCGAACACCTCGCCGGCGCCGAGCTTGAGCTTCTCGACCTCGCGGGCGAAGGAGCGTTCCATCCCGAGCCCGGTGGCCGCAACGGCCGACTGACTGCCGATGCGAACGTTCATGACAGGCTCCACCCCGGTTTGACGCCGCGCGCGGGCTTGCCGGCGCCGCGCGCCGGAAAGCGCGCCAGCGCATAGCCCTGATCGAATGCCGCGCGGGTGATGAGCACCCCCTTGAACGCCCATCCCGAGACCAGCGCCACCGCCGCGCCGGCAACGGCCAGCGCCGCCCCCGTCGCACCGGGCACGGCCAGCGCAGCGACGAGCAGCACCAGCGGCACCAGCTGATGACCGGCCGTCAGCCGCAGCGCCGCGCCATCGAGCGCCTCGAACGTCCCCACCGGCGCGCCGGCCTCGCCCAGTGCCCGCCGATAGGCCCGCCACGCGGCGTGGCGCACCGCCACCAGCACGGCCAGCGCGCCGCAAAGTGCGGCGAGCGGCACCTGCGCCACGTCGGCGATGCCCCCCATCAGCGCGAGCCCCGCCAGCACCGTCAGCGCGGCGGTGCCCTCGGTCAGCCCGGTCGCGGCGATGAGCCCGACGACGCCCGGCTGGCGCCAGGCCGGAATGCCCTTGGCGGCCTGAAGGATGCGCGCCTGGCAATAGAGGAATATCATCCCGAAGACGCCGGTCAGCGCCGCCGCCGCGGGGTGCCCGGTCAGCACCGTCAGCCCGCCGCAGGCGAAAAGCGGCATCGCCGCCAGTGCCTCGCGCGACATCCACGACCGCGCCGGGTGGCGAAAGACGTTGAGAAAGCGCCACGGCCGGCCGATTTCGAGCCACACCGCGAAGAGCCCCAGCGCCACATGCACCAGCGCCACCGCGAAGACGAGCGGCGGCGCGCCCGTGAGGGCGCCCGCAACGGCGAGCCCGCTGCCGGTGCCGCCGAGGATGAAGTTGGTGGCCGCGCGCCAGTCCCAGGCGCGTTGCAGCCTAGGCACGACGCCGCCCATGCCCACGGGATCGGCCACCATCTCGGGCGCGCCCTCGATCGGGGCGGCGTCCGCCGAGCCCGCATTGTCGTGGCGGTCGTAGAGATAATGAATGCCCGGCCCGGTGCCGAGTTCGGGATGCATGGTAAAGCTCTCGTTCTCGGCCAGGAGGCGCGAGACGTTACTCTCGGGATCGTTGAGGTCGCCGAAATGCAGCGCCGAGGCGATGCAGGAGTTGACGCAGGCGGGCGTCGCCTCGGCATCCACGCCCGGCACCTCGCCGCGCGCCAGTCCGGCGTCGATGCGGTCGACGCAGAAGGTGCATTTCTGCGCCACGTTGAGGCGCGCGGGGTCTTCGCGCAGCGCCTCATGGCGCATCTGCTTGCCGCCGAAGGCGCGCGCCGGTTCCGTCACTTTCGAGCGCGCCTGGTAGGGACAGGCGACGATGCAATAGCCGCAGCCGATGCAGATGTCATAGTCGATGGTGACGAGCCCGTCCTCGCGCTTGCGCGTCGCGGTCGAGGGGCAGACGTCCAGACACGGCGCGTCGTCGCAATGCATGCAGCCCACCGGCAAAAACGAGCGGCGGACATCGGGAAACTCGCCCGCCTCGATGTCGAGCACCTTGCGCCACTGCACCCCCGGCGCGGTGGCGTTGGCGTGCTTGCAGGCGGCGGTGCAGGTCTGGCAGCCGACGCAGCGGTTGAGGTCGGCGACGATGCCCCAGCGTGTCATGCGTCCCCTCCCAGCGGCGTCACCTTGACCTTGACCAGATCGGCGCCCGATCCGGTGGCGTCGGTCAGATCGAGCAGCATCGGCATCAGCGAATTCATGCTCGGCGTGTGCAGGTCCTTGGCGAAGGGCATCTTCCAGTGGTCGAACTGCCCGAGCATCAAGAGCGTGTCGGGCCGGATGCCGTGGCGCAGCACCACCGCGCCCCGCGTCGTGCCGACGGGCGAGGCCACCTCGACGCGGTCGCCCTCCTTGAGGCCCAGCTTGCGCGCGGCCTGCGGGTTCATCACCACGCCGCCATGGCCGGCGACGTTCTTCGCCACCTCGTGGATCATCTGCAAGCCCGCATTGCCGCCCCAGGAATACTGCATCGAGCGCGCGGTCAGCAGCCAGAACGGATAGTCGCCGACATCGACGCCGAAACCGGCCTCGAGCGCGTCCTCCCAGAGCTTGGGCAGGTCCTGCCAGTGCGGCATCGGCTCGTATTCCCTGAGCTGCCGGTCCCACCAGGTGATGCCGGCCTCGTGAAGGCGTGCCTCGAGCTCCTTGCCGATGCGCAACAGGCGTTCCTGATAGGGCAGTTCAAAGCGCAGCCCCTGATCGACCATCGCCGGGTAGAGATACCAGCGCAGCCGCTCGAAGGGCTTGGTGCGGAACCCGTGCTCGCGAAACCACTCCAGCCCCTGGCTTTCGGCGCCGTCGGTCACTTCGGCGCTGGCGGCGCGACAACTTGCATCCCAGATTTCCTCGACGCTGTGCACCTTGTCGGGCGCGAGCGAGAAATCCCAGTCCTTGCCCCTGAGCCGCACCCCCGCTGCGCCGCGGTTGATGGCCTCGTTGTACTGTTCCAGCAGGCCGGTGCGCCGCGCAAGCTCGGTCGAGATCCAGCTGAAATCGCGCGCCTCGCCCTGCGGCCCGGAGGCCGGCTCGCGCAGGGCAAAGCCGGTGTGGTCCCAGAACTGCTCGACATATTTCGACCCGCCGATGCGGATCAGTTGCATCCCCTCCAGATCGGTGCATTCGGGCAGCAGGATGTCCGCGGTCCAGTTGGTTTCGTCGGGGGTATAGGCGAAGGCCACGGTAAAAGGGAAATTCGCCATCGCGTCCGACACCGCCTTGGTGTCCCAGAACGAGATCGCGGGATTGGTGCGGTAGACGAACCAGACATCGGGCGGCGTGGGCTTGGGCAGCTTGTCGAAGCCTTCCTTCTGCATCATCCAGGCCAGATGCGTGGGACCCAGCGCCTGGCTCCACGGCGAATTCGCGGCCAGCGGGATCAGCGCCTGATGGGCGTGGCGCGACTTGCCTTCGGTGGTCCATTCGCCCTTCTTGGTGGTGTTCATGGGGTAGTCCATGAACCCGTCGCGGCCCGGCACCACGCTCGACCAGCGGTTGTCGGCGGGGCGGTTGAGACGCACCGTGGTGCCCAGCGTGCCGCCCGGCACCTCGAGCCCGCCGATGAGACACGCCATCAGCGTGCGCGCCCAGCAGCACTCATAGCCGCCCCAGCCGTTGTTGACGGTCTTGCCGAGCGAGATCGC
>CAZNMK010000373.1:0-3267 GCA_964574045.1 uncultured Roseovarius sp.
ACGTCAAGGGCGGGATCGTCACCTGGGAGACCCAGCAGACCGACTATCCGCGCACCCGCCCCGACCTGCCCAACCACGAGCCGCGCGGCTGCGCGCGCGGGGCGTCCTACAGCTGGTACCTCTATTCCGCCAACCGGGTAAAGAACCCGCTGGTGCGCGGCCGGCTGATGAAGGTCTGGCGCAAGCTGCGCGAGACCATGACGCCCGTAGAGGCCTGGACCAAGATCCAGAACGACCCCGTTCTGCGCGCCTCCTATACCGAAACCCGCGGCAAGGGCGGGTTCGTCCGCGCCAGCTGGGACGAGGCGACCGAGATCACGGCGGCCGCCAACGCCTATACCGCCAAGACCTACGGACCGGACCGCGTGTTCGGTTTCTCGCCCATTCCGGCGATGTCGATGATCTCCTACGCCGCCGGCTCGCGTTATCTGAGCCTCCTGGGCGGGGTCTGCTTGTCGTTTTACGACTGGTATTGCGACCTGCCGCCGTCGAGCCCCCAGACCTGGGGCGAACAGACCGACGTGCCCGAATCGGCCGACTGGTACAACGCCGGCTACCTGCTGCTGTGGGGGTCGAACGTGCCGCAGACGCGGACGCCGGACGCGCATTTCTATACCGAGGCGCGCTACAAGGGCACCAAGTCGGCGGTGATCTGCCCCGACTATTCCGAGGCCGCCAAGTTCGGCGACGTGTGGCTCAACCCCAAGCAGGGCACCGACGCGGCGCTGGCGATGGCGTTCGGCCATGTCATCCTGCGCGAGTTCCACCTCGACCGGCAGGCCGAGTATTTCCAGGACTACTGCCGCAAGTATTCCGACTTTCCGATGCTGGTGCGGCTCGACGAGAAGGACGGCAGGCTGATCCCGGGCCGGTTCCTGCGCGCCGACGACCTCGACGGCAAGCTCGGGGAAGAGAACAACCCCGAATGGAAGACGGTGGCGCTGGACGAACAGTCCGGTAACCCGGTCGCGCCCAACGGCTCGATCGGCTACCGCTGGGGCGAGGACGGCGAGTGGAACCTCGAGGAAAAGGCCGCCGGCGCCGACACCCGGCTCAGGATGACGCTGATCGGCAAGGGCGATCATGACGACGTCGCGGGGGTCGACTTTCCCTATTTCGGCGCCGACACCAGCGAGCATTTCGACACCGGCGACCAGCGCCCGAACGTGCTGACAAGGAACGTGCCGGTCAAGCGCATCAAGACGGCGGATGGCGAGGTCGCGGTGGCGACTGTATTCGACCTCTTCTGCGCCAATTACGGCCTCGACCGGGGCCTGGGCGGCGAGTGGGTCACAAAGGACTATGCCGAGGACGTGCCCGGCTCGCCGGCCTGGGCGGAAAAGATCACCGGCGTCGCCGCCGACAGGATCGCCCATGTCGCCCGCGAATTCGCGCGCAATGCCGAAAAGACGAATGGCCGCTCGATGGTCATCATCGGGGCCGGCATGAACCACTGGTACAACATGGACATGAACTATCGCGGCGTCATCAACATGCTGGTGATGTGCGGCTGCGTGGGTCAGTCGGGCGGCGGATGGGCGCATTATGTCGGCCAGGAAAAGCTGCGCCCGCAGACCGGCTGGCAGCCGCTGGCCTTTGCGCTCGACTGGAACCGGCCGCCGCGGCACATGAACAGCACCAGCGCGTTCTACGCCCACACCGACCAGTGGCGCTACGAGACCGTGACGGCGGGCGAGATCCTGTCGCCGACGGCACCCGAGGGCGACTGGGACATCGGCCTGATCGACTACAACATCCGCGCCGAACGGATGGGCTGGCTGCCATCGGCGCCGCAGCTCAAGACCAATCCGCTGGAGGTCGCCAAGGCGGCCAAGGCGGCGGGCAAGGAAATCCCGGCCTATGTCGCCGAGCAGCTCAAGTCGGGCGATCTGCAGATGTCCTGCGAAGACCCCGACGCGCCCGAGAACTGGCCGCGCAACCTGTTTGTGTGGCGCTCGAACCTCTTGGGGTCGTCGGGCAAGGGGCACGAGTATTTCCTCAAGCACCTTCTGGGCACCGACAACGGCGTGCTGGGCCACGACGTGCGCGACGAGGCCTCGAGCCCGCACCGCGAGGTCGTCTGGCACGACACCGCGCCGCGCGGCAAGCTCGACCTGCTGGTCACGCTCGACTTCCGCATGAGCACGACGGCGGTCTATTCCGACATCGTGCTGCCGACGGCGTCGTGGTACGAGAAGAACGACCTCAACACCTCGGACATGCACCCCTTCATCCACCCGCTGCAGGCGGCGGTCGATCCGGCCTACGAGTCGAAATCGGACTGGGAAATCTTCAAGGCCATCGCCAGGAAGTTCCAGGAGGTGGCGCCGGAAATCCTCGGGCAGGAGACCGACATCGTCGCGCTGCCGATCCTGCACGACACCCCCGGCGAAATCGCCCAGGATCAGGTGCGGGACTGGAAGAAGGGCGAATGCGACCTGATCCCGGGCAAGACCGCCCCGAACTTCGTCGCGGTCGAGCGCGACTATACCGCGATCTACGACCGCTTCGTCGCGCTCGGGCCGCTGATGGACAAGCTCGGCAACGGCGGCAAGGGCATCTCGTGGAATACCGAGGACGAGGTCCGGCACCTGCGCGAGCTGAACGGCGAATGGCTCGACGGGCCGGCCAAGGGCTGCGCCAGGATCGTCACCGACATCGACGCGACCGAGGTCGTGCTGATGCTGGCGCCCGAAACCAACGGCGAGGTCGCGGTCAAGGCGTGGGAGGCGCTGAGCAAGGCCACCGGACGCGAGCACACCCACCTGGCGGTGCCCAAGGAGGACGAGAAGATCCGCTTCCGCGACATCGCCGCGCAGCCGCGCAAGATCATCTCGTCGCCGACCTGGTCGGGGCTGGAAAGCGAGCATGTGTGCTACAATGCCGGCTACACCAACGTCCACGAACTGATCCCCTGGCGGACGCTGACCGGCCGTCAGCAGCTCTACCAGGATCACCTGTGGATGCGTGCCTTCGGCGAGGGCTTCATGTCCTACCGCCCGCCGGTCGACCTCAAGACCATCACCGCCGAGATCAACCAGGACGCGCGCGACGGCCACCCGCATGTGGTGCTGAACTTCATCACGCCGCACCAGAAATGGGGCATCCATTCGACCTATACCGACAACCTGCTGATGCTGACGCTCAACCGCGGCGGTCCGGTGATCTGGATTTCCGAGAACGACGCCAGGAAGGCCGGACTGGTCGACAATGACTGGGTCGAGGTCTTCAACATCAACGGCGCCATCACCGCGCGCGCGGTGGTCA
>CAZNMK010000374.1:0-3267 GCA_964574045.1 uncultured Roseovarius sp.
CGGAATGGTCAGCGGCAGCTGCGCCATCGGGTCGCCCGGCGCCAGTTCCAAGAGCGCGAACAACACCAGCGCGATGAACAGCAGCGCCGGCACCGAAAAGAGCAGCCGGCGAAAGGCGTAGCTCAGCACGACCCGGCCCGCCTTTGCGGCTTCATTCGGCTGTCTTGCGGTGCCAGTCGGCGATGTTCCACAACTCGCTGTCCCAGGGGTTGAGCACCACGCCGCCAAGGTCGTTTGCGTGTGCCGAGACGCGGCCGCGATTGACCAGCGGCAGGATCGCGTGATCCTGCACCAGCATGTCGTTCATCGCCCGCGCCAGTTCGGCCCGCCGCTCGATGTCGCCGGCCCCGCGCATGTCGTCGACCAGCGCGTCATAGGCGGGTTGGCAATAGCGCGGGATGTTGCTGCCCTGCCACTGGTTTTCCGGCGTCGGGATGCGGTCGCAGCGCCAGCCGGCGAGATAGGCTTCGGGATCGGTGCCGTCGAAGGCGCCGGCGAACATCTGCGCGTCGGCATAGAATTTCTGAAAGGTGTCGGGGCTGCCCGGATCGCCGCCGAAGAACACACTGGCATCGACGTTGCGCAGTTCGGTCGAGACCCCGATCTCGGACCACCACTGCTTGATCAGCGCCTGGAAATCCTGGCGCACGGCGTTGGTCGAGGTCTGAAAGACCAGCGACAGGGGCACGCCGTCGCGGTCGCGCACGCCGTCGCCGTCGCTGTCCGTCCAGCCCGCCGCGTCGAGCAGGGCGCGCGCGCCCTCGATGTCCTGCTCCGCGCAGGCATCGTTGGCCTGCGAGACATAGATCGCCGGCGCCGGCACCAGGTTGCAGGCGACCCGTCCCGCCGGCCCGTAGCCGATCTCGACCAGCAGCGCGCGGTCGATCGCCAGCGACAGCGCCCGCCGCACCAGGGGGTCGGCCAGGAACGGGTGCGGATGGTCGCGCGTCGAGCGGCGCGCGCCATGCGCCGGGTCGGGGTCGGTCAGGTTCAACACGATCCGTTCCACCAGCGTGCCGAAGGCCGAAACCACCTGCCCGCGGCCGGCCGCTTGCATGTTGGCCAGCACGTTCGGGTCGATCTGCAGGTTCCAGGCATAGTCGAACTCGCCGGTTTCCAGCACCGCCCGCGCGGCGGCGGTGGCATCGCCCCCGCCCTTGATCACGACCTTGGAAAAGGCGGGCTTTCGGGGGTCGCGATAGCGCGGGTTGGCGGCGAACTGAACGACGTCGTTGGGCCGGAAATCGGTGACGACGAAGGGGCCGGTGCCGACGGGATTGAAATTCGCCCGCGTGCAGGTGGGCGCGCGCGGGCCGAGGCAATCGCGGAACTGCGCCTCTTGCAGGATCGGCGACTGGGCGCCGACAAAGGCGACATGCGGGTTGGGCCTGGGCGCGTCGAAGCGGATGACCGCGGTGCGCGTGTCGGGGGTGTCGATGGCGGCGATGCCGTCGAATTTCTCGCGCAGGGCGCAGCCGCCTCCCTCGGCGATGCAATAGGTCCAGGTAAAGGCCACGTCGGCCGATGTCACCGGCGTGCCGTCGGACCATTCCAGCCCCTCGCGCAGCACCCAGGTGACGGTGTCGCGCGCCTGTGCCACGCCGCCGTTCTCCACGCTCGGTACGGTTTCGGCCAGCCAGGGCACCAGGGCGCCGGTCTCGTCGAAGCGCGCCAGCGGCTCCAGCACCAGGCTCGCGGCCTCGAGGTCCTTGGTGCCGCCGCTGAGATAGGGATTGAGGATCGACGGCGCCTGCCAGTAGAGGATGCCGACCTGCCCGTCGCGCCCGCGCTCGGCCGCGTCCGCGGCCGCGAGCGGTACCGACAGCGCCCCCGCCAGCCCGAGAAACGCCTTGGCAAGACGCGCGATGCGCCTGAAATCCATGCTGTCCTTCCTTCCCCCGGGCTTCGGTCTTTGCGCCTTGCCGCACCGTATCGCCGTACCGCGTGGCGGTCCGGCTTTCGGCTGTTGAACTGGAATTGTGACGTCTGTCACCGGAATATCAAGGGGGTCTTGCGTCCCATGCCGGGCCGGCCGCGGCGGCGGGCGCCCTAGCGCGCGGCAGGCGCGATGATCATGATCATCTGGCGGCCTTCCATCTTGGGCATGTTCTCGATCTTGCCAAGCCCCTCGACATCGCCGGCCACGCGCTGCAGCAGGTCGCGGCCGAGCTGCTGGTGCGCCATTTCGCGGCCGCGAAAGCGCAGCGTCACCTTGACCTTGTCGCCGTTCTCCAGGAATCGGGTGACGTTGCGCATCTTGACGTCATAGTCATGGGTGTCGGTGTTGGGCCTGAACTTGACCTCCTTGACCTCGATGACCTTCTGTTTCTTGCGCGCCTCGGATTCGCGTTTCTGCTGTTCGTACTTGTACTTGCCGTAATCCATGATCTTGCAGACCGGCGGCGTGGCGTTGGGCGAAATCTCGACCAGGTCGAGTTCGGCCTCTTCGGCGATCTCCATGGCCTTTTCCGGGCTCACCACGCCGATATTCTCTCCCTCGGGGCCGATGAGGCGGATTTCGGGTGCGCGGATGCGGTCGTTGACGCGGGGGCCGGTGTCGCGCGTGGGCGGCGCGTTGTGAGGTCTGCGGGCTATGGTATTCGTCCTTCTGTCATGGCAACGGTTTAAGGCAGCAACGTAACCGCGCCCCGGGGGCGATTCAAGCTGCAAAATAGGCGGTCCGGGGCCGAAAGACCGGTCGATTCCAATTGCCGGTTTCGCACCGGCGGGGCATTTGCGACAAACGGAGAAAGGCCCGCGGTACATGGCGGGCGGCAAGCATAGGAGAGACGGGTATGAGAAACCTGATCTGGGCCGTCGTGGCCATCGTGGTCGTGGGTGGCGGATATCTGTTGTTCACCGGCAAGACGCTGGATGACCTGACCGGAATGGTCAACGACGCGGCCCAGGACGCCGCGGGCGGGATGGAAGAGGCCGCGCCGGCCGCCGAAGGGCAAGCCGGGGACGCCGCCGGCGAGTCAATGCAGGAGGCCGAGGAGGCCGCCGGCGATGCGATGCAGGCCGCAGAGGAAGCGGCGGGCGCGGTGCAGGACGCCGCCGAGGAGGTGGCCACCGAAGCCGAACAGGCCGCCGAAGAGATGGCCACCGAGGCCGAGCAGGCAGCGGAGGAAGCGGCGGATGCGGTCGAAGAGGCCGCGGGCGACGCGATGCAGGCCGCGGGCGATCGGTCCGGCGATCTGTCCGAGGCGCTGAGCGTCGATGGCTTCGATCTCGATACCGTGCTGGCGGCGATCGAGAACTCCGACC
>CAZNMK010000375.1:0-3266 GCA_964574045.1 uncultured Roseovarius sp.
TGGTGACGCCGGCGCGGGCGGCCTCGACCGAGGCCGGCATGATGTTGCGCCCCTCGCGCGCGGCCGCGCGCAAGGCCGCCAGCGCCGCCGCGACCGCGCCCGCGTCGCGTTCGGCGCGCCACGCCTCGAGCCGCGCGATCTGCTCGGCCTCGACACCCGGATCGACCACCATGATGCCGCCATCCTGCCCCGTCAGGGGCCCCGGTTCGGCCTCGGTCCAGCGGTTGACGCCTACGACGACGGTCTCGCCCGCCTCGATCCGGCCCAGACGTTCGGCGTTGCTTTCGACAAGGCGCGATTTCATGTGGTCGATGGCCTCGATCGCGCCGCCCATGCCATCGAGCGTCTCGAGCTCGTGGCGCACGCCCTCTTTCAGCTCTTCGACCTTGCGGTCGACCGCCGGGTTGCCGTCGAAGAGATCGTCGTATTCCAGAAGATCGGTCTCATATGCCAGGATCTGCTGCATCCGCATCGACCATTGCTGATCCCACGGGCGCGGCAGGCCCAGCGCCTCGTTCCAGGCCGGCAGCTGCACCGCGCGGGCGCGCGCCTTTTTTGACAGCGTCACCGCCAGCATCTCGATCAGGATGCGGTAGACGTTGTTTTCCGGCTGCTGCTCGGTCAGCCCGAGGCTGTTGACCTGCACGCCATAGCGGAAGCGGCGGAATTTCGGGTCGTCGACGCCGTAGCGCTCGCGCAGGATTTCGTCCCAGAGGTCGACGAAGGCACGCATCTTGCACATCTCGGTCACGAACCGGATGCCGGCATTGACGAAGAACGATATCCGCCCGGCCAGCGCGGGGAAATCCGCCGCCGGCACCCGTGGCTTGAGCTCGTCGAGAACGGCAATCGCGGTGGCGAGCGCGAACGCGAGTTCCTGTTCCGGTGTCGCACCCGCCTCCTGCAGGTGATAGGAACACACGTTCATCGGGTTCCACTTGGGCACGTGGCGATAGCAATACTCGGCCACGTCGCCGATCATCCTGAGGCTGGGTTTGGGCGGGCAGATATAGGTGCCGCGGCTGAGATATTCCTTGATCAGGTCGTTCTGCACGGTGCCCATCAGCCCGGCGATGTCGGCGCCCTGTTCCTCTGCCACCGCGATATACAGCGCCAGGAGCCACGGCGCGGTGGCGTTGATCGTCATCGAGGTGTTCATCTGCTCGAGCGGAATGCCCTGAAACAGCGCGCGCATGTCGCCCAGATGGCAGACGGGCACCCCGACCTTGCCGACCTCGCCCCGCGCGAGCGCGTGATCGCTGTCATAGCCGGTCTGCGTGGGCAGGTCGAAAGCCACCGACAGCCCGGTCTGCCCCTTGGCCAGGTTGCCGCGGTAGAGCGCGTTCGAGGCCGCGGCGGTCGAATGCCCGGCATAGGTGCGGATGAGCCAGGGGCGGTCTTTCTGCGTCTGCGGCATGAATGGCCTCGTGAATCGGATTGCGCAATTTTGTTACGTCGGGCGATTGATAACTGGAACATAATGAGGATGTCAATTCGCTGCGATGCGGCGAGCGGTCCGCTGAAACGGATTCCGCGGTTGCGAAAAGTTTGCCAAACGGCGGGATTCCCGTATTCTTCAAGCATTCCAATGGGGGAGGAAAAAGCATGTTCAGACGATCGATGTTTATGGGATTTGTGGCGCTCGCCCTGTCGTTTCTGACAACGCTTCCGGCCAGTGCCGAGAACCGCTGGGTCACCATCCACAACAACACCGGATACGACATCATCACATTCCACGGCTCGCACCGGGACGCAAAAAGCTGGGAGGAAGACATCCTGGGTTCGAGCATCCTCAGGGCCGGCCAGTCGGTCAACATCAACTTCGACGACGGCACGGGCTACTGCATCTTCGATTTCCGCGCCGCGTTCGAGGATGGCGACGTGCTGGTCAAGAAGGGTGTGAATATCTGCCAGATCGCGGATTTCTACTACAACTGACCCTCGGCACAACGCGCCGCGCGGCGCCAGGGAGGCGGGTCGCGTCGGTCCGCCGCCCTACCGCCCGGCGCCACTCGGACGGCTGTGCCAGATCATCCGGGTCGAGCTGCGGAACCCGAAGACGTGCCGCAGGATGCCCAGGCTTTCATTCCCGGCCGGCTCGAATCCCTCGCGAAGATAGAGCGCCCTGGCGCGCGGGTTGGTGTCGATGACATCCAGACGGACGGCGTCCGCCCCCGTGGCGACGGCATGCGATTTCACCGCCGACAAGAGCGCCGTTCCCACGCCCAGGCCGCGCGCACCCTGGGCGACGAAAATCCCGTCCATCAACAGGATGCCCGGTTCCACCCGCCGCTCCAGGAGCGCCAGCAGCGGCCCGCGCCACAGCGCGCCGGGCCAGCCATAAACCCTTGCCAGATCGCGCAGGCCGCCGCCCACCAGCCCGCCCCTGTCCGTCTTGAAGCCGGCAAGGCCCAGCAGCGTGCCGTCGGGCGCGCGGGCGGAAATCGCGAAATCGGGGCACAGCACATCGGCGATGAAGGCAATCGCCCTTGCCTCGGGCGCCAGAAGCCGCCAGAGCTTGCCCCGGAAGGCCGACCAGAACAGCCTCGCGGCCGTCTCGCGCTCTTCGGGGGCGAAACCGATGGCGATCTGCGGGACAAGCGGTTCTGGCCGATCGTTCATGGCGCTGATAAACGGTGTTTTCGGCTCGCGTGCAAGGACCGGCATGACCTCGACCATCGAACTGCCCATCTGGCTGTTTGTCCTGATCGTCCTGTTCGCGGCGGTCACCTTCGCGTCGCACTTCCTGTTTCCGTCGGTGCGCTGGTTCTTTCGTCGGCGGATGGAACGGGTCGTGGCGCGCCTCAACCAGCGGCTGGAACGCCCGATCGAGCCGTTCAAGCTGGCGCGCCGCTATGACATGATCCAGCGGCTGTGCTACGACCCCGAGGTCGCCCGCGCCATCGCCGAGCACGCCCGCGCCAAGGGCATCCCCGAAAGCGTCGCCTTTCAGCAGGCCCGCCGCTATGCCCGCGAGATCGTGCCGCGGTTTTCGGCCACGGCCTATTTCGGCTTTGCCACCCGCGCGGCGAAATGGCTGAGCCTGGCGCTGTACAACGTGCGTATCGGCGCCCATGACGAGGCCGCCTATTCCCGGATCGGCCGCGACGCGACCTTGGTCTTTGTCATGAACCACCGCTCGAACATGGATTACGTGCTCGTCACCTGGATCGCGGCCGAACGCTCGGCGCTGGCTTATGCGGTGGGCGAATGGGCGCGGGTGTGGCCGCTCAGCGGGCTCATCCGGGCGATGGGCGCCTATTTCA
>CAZNMK010000376.1:0-1691 GCA_964574045.1 uncultured Roseovarius sp.
ATCGCGGACGCCGAAACCCTGCCGGTATGAAGCTGGCGCCGCGCGACGCGCCGGGCTATTTCGCCCGCCCCGATCCGGCGCGGGCGGGGCTGCTTGTCTATGGCGCCGACGCGATGCGCGTGGCGCTGCGCCGTCAGCAGGCGATCGCGGCGCTGGTCGGCCCCGACGGCGAAAAGGAGATGCGCCTAACGCGGATGGCGGCGGCCGATCTGGCCCGCAACCCCGCCGCGCTGGCGGACGCGATGCGCGCGCAGGGATTCTTTCCCGGCCCGAGGGCGGTCTTTCTCGAGGACGCGAGCGACCGCGTGGCCGAGGCCGTCGCCGCCGCGCTGACCGACTGGCGCGAGGGCGATGCGCAGATCGTGGTCTCGGCCGGCGCGCTCAAACCCGCCTCGAAGCTGCGCAAGCTCTTCGAGGGGCACAAGAATGCCTATGCCGCCGCGATCTATGACGACCCGCCGTCCAAGGCCGAGGTCGAGACGATCCTGCGCCAGGCCGGCCTGCCCGATGCCGGTGGCGACGCGATGCGCGACCTGATGGCGCTGGCGCGGACGCTCGATCCCGGCGATTTCCGCCAGACGGTGGAAAAGATCGCGCTGTACAAGCTCGACGATGCCGCGCCGCTGACGCCGGCGGACATCGCCGCCTGCGCGCCGGCCTCGGTCGAGGCCGACCTCGACGACATCCTCCAGATCGTGGCCGAGGCCCGCGCGACCGAGATCGGGCCGGTGATGAGCCGCCTGCGCGCGCAGGGCGTGCAGCCGGTGCGCCTTTGTATCGTCGCCGGGCAGCACTTTCGGGCGCTATACACCGTGGCCTCCGATCCCGGCGGCCCTGCGAGGGGCATCGCCCGTCTGCGCCCGCCGGTTTTCGGCCCTCGGCGCGAGCGCATGCAGCGCCAGGCCCAGGCCTGGGGCGCGGCCCGGCTGGAGGCGGCGGTGACGCTCTTGACCGACACCGACCTGGCGCTGCGCTCGGCCGGGCGCACCGCCCCGGCGATGGCGTTCGTGGAGCGCGCGCTGATCCGATTGGCGATGATGCGCGGGGCGTGACGGGTCAGTCCTGCAGCCAGTCGTCGGTGCCCGTTCCCACCGCCTCGGCCACCGTGGCAAAGCCGTCGCGCTTGAGGAGCGCATCGAGCCCGCGCGCGATCCGCCCCACCAGCGACAGCCCCTCGTAGACCAGCGCCGAATAGAGCTGCACCGCGGAGGCGCCGGCGCGGATCTTGGCATAGGCGTCGTCGGCCGTGCCGATGCCGCCGACGCCGATGAGCGGCATCCGCCCGGCCGTCGCCCGCGCCAGCCGCGCCAGCACCCTTGTCGAGCGTTCGAAGAGCGGCCTGCCCGACAGGCCGCCCGCCTCGGCCCTTGCCGGGCTTTGAAGCCCGTCGCGCGCCAGCGTGGTGTTGGTGGCGATGATGCCGTCCACGCCGGCTCTCTCGGCCACAGCCGCGATGGTGTCGATCTCGTCGCCGGCCAGGTCGGGGGCGATCTTGAGAAAGACGGGTATCGGCCGCGCCAGCGCATCGCGCGCCGCGATCGCGCCTTTCAGCAGGCCGGCCAGCGCCTCTGCCCCCTGCAGGTCGCGCAGCCGCTCGGTGTTGGGGCTCGAGACGTTGACGGTGGCGAAATCGACATGCGCGCCGCAATGCTCGAGCACGCGGGCGAAATCGCCGGCGCGGTCGCAGCTCG
>CAZNMK010000376.1:1701-2580 GCA_964574045.1 uncultured Roseovarius sp.
GGCCGATCACCGCGCCCCGCGGCCGGCGGGCGAGGCGGGTGGCGACCGCCTGCATGCCGTCGTTGTTGAAACCGAAGCGGTTGATCACCGCCCGGTCCTCGGGCAGCCGGAAAAGCCGCGGGCGCGGGTTGCCGGGTTGCGGCCGCGGGGTGACGGCGCCCACCTCGACAAAGCCGAAGCCGGCGCGCGAAAGCGGCCCCAGCGCGACCGCGTTCTTGTCGAACCCGGCCGCCAGCCCGACCGGGTTGGGCAGGTCGAGCCCGGCGAGCCGGGTGCGCAGCCGGGTTGAGGTGACCGGCCCCGGTCGCGGCGCCAGCCCGGCCCTGAGCGCCAGCATCGCCAGCCCGTGCGCCCGTTCGGGATCGCAGCGGTGCAGGAGAGCGAGCCCGGCGCGCTCGAGCGGGCTCATGTGCCGTTCCCCTCGCCGGCGATGTCGGCGGGAAACAGGTGTCGGCCGTCGGCCAGCGGCAGCGGCTCGGCGCGCGCGACTTCCGACAGGCGCAATTCGCGGTAGAGGTGCGGGAAGAGCGCGCCGCCGCGAGAGGGCTCCCACCGCAGGGCGTCGCCCAGGGTATCGGCCTCGACCGCGATCAGCATCAGCCTGTCCTCGCCGGCGAAATGCCTGGCCGCCGTCGCCACGACCTGCTCGGGGGTCGAGAAATGGATGAAGCCGTCGGCCAGGTCGACCGGCGCGCCCCTGGTGGCGCCGTCGCGGCAGAGCGCGGCCCATTCGCAGGCGCGCAGTATCTTGAGGACGAGCATGGCCCCTGATGCCCCGCCGCCCGGCGCCGGTCAAGCGCATTGCGGGACGCCGGCGGTGGCCGGGGGGGGGCGGCCCCCCCCCCCCCCCCGCGGGCGAGAGAACGAGAATAGGGGGGG
>CAZNMK010000376.1:2590-3262 GCA_964574045.1 uncultured Roseovarius sp.
GACGCCGGCGGTGGCCGCGGGGGCCAGCCCCCGGACCCCCTGTGTATTTTCCGGCAAGATGAATGGCTGGGGTTGTAGTCTTTGCATCCCGGCGCCGGGACGGCCTATGGTGCGCGGCGGCAAAAGGGTGTTGGAGAGGGCGATGGACAGTGTGCGCGACCAGTACGAGGCCTATCCCTATCCCGAGCGCGACCCCGAGGACGAGCGCAGGCGGCTGGTGACGGGCTCGCCCTCGCTGCCGCAGGAGATCGACCATTTCGTGTTCGGCGGCCGGCGCGACTGGTCGAAGCCGCTGCGCATCCTGGTTGCGGGCGGCGGCACCGGCGACGGGCTGATCCAGCTGACGGCGCTGCTCGCGCGCTGGCAGAAACCTTACGAGGCCGTCTATATCGACCTCTCGCGGGCCTCGCGCGCGGTGGCCGAGGCGCGGGCACGGGTGCGCGGGCTGAGCGGCATCCGCTTCGTCACCGGCAGCCTGCTCGATGCCGCCGAACATGGCGAGTTCGACTATATCGACTGCTGCGGCGTGCTGCATCACCTGCCCGAGCCCGAGGCGGGCTTTGCCGCGCTCAGGGGCGCGCTGGCCGAGGATGGCGGCATGGGGTTCATGGTCTACGCGCCCCATGGCCGGTCGGGAGTCTATCCGCTGCAGGCGGCGTTCGGCACGCTCTT
>CAZNMK010000377.1:0-3250 GCA_964574045.1 uncultured Roseovarius sp.
TCCAGAACATCGCGCTCTTCGACGGGATGAGCGTGCTCGACAACATCATGACCGGCCGCATCCGGCAGATGAAGGCGGGGCTTCTGGCTCAGGCGATCTGGAAGGGCAAGGCGGAGCGGGAAGAGGTCGAGAACCGCGAGGCGGTGGAGCGGATCATCGATTTCCTCGAGATCCAGCACATCCGCAAGACGCCGGTCGGCCGGCTGCCCTATGGCCTCAAGAAGCGCGTCGAACTGGCCCGCGCGCTGGCCGCCGAGCCGTCGATCCTGCTGCTCGACGAGCCGATGGCGGGCATGAACGTCGAGGAAAAGGAGGACATGAGCCGCTTCATCCTCGACGTCAACGACGAGTTCGGCACCACCACCGTCCTGATCGAGCACGACATGGGGGTGGTGATGGACCTCTCCGACCGCGTGGTGGTGATGGATTACGGCCGCAAGATCGGCGACGGCACGCCCGACGAGGTGCGCCGCAACCAGGACGTGATCGACGCCTATCTGGGGGTGGCCCATGACTGATCCGCGGAACAGATCGCAACGCACAGGGGAAACCGCGCATGCCTGAACAGCTGATCTTTGCCATCGAGGTCTTTCTCAACGGGCTGATGGCCGGCGTGCTCTACGCGCTGGTGGCTCTGGGCTTCGTGCTGATCTTCAAGGCCAGCGGCATCTTCAACTACGCGCAAGGCGTGCTGGCGCTTTTCGCCGCGCTGACGCTTGTCGGCATCATGGACGGGCAGGTGCCGTTTTCGCATCTCATCAACGCCGTTCTCGGCACCGAGATACACCATTTCGGCTGGCATGTGCCGGCGCTCCTGGCGATCGTGCTGACAATGGCGGTGATGGTGGTGCTGGCCTGGCTGGTCAACACGCTGATTTTCCGCCACCTCGTCAACCAGGAGCCGATCATCCTCTTCATGGCGACGATCGGGCTGGCCTATTTCCTCGAGGGCTTCGGCGACATCATGTGGGGCGCCGACATCAAGAAGCTCGATGTCGGGCTGCCGCAGGGCATCAACGGCCTGATCGACCGGGTCACGTTCGAGGCCCTCGGCTACGGCTTCTTCATCGACAATCTCGACCTGGTGGCCACCGCGGTGGCGGCGCTCCTGGTGACGGCGCTGGTGATCTTCGCCCAGGTGACCAAGCAGGGCCGCGCCATGCGGGCGGTGGCCGACGACCACCAGGCGGCGCTGAGCGTCGGCATCAGCCTCAACTTCATCTGGGTGATGGTGTGGTCGCTGGCCGGTTTCGTGGCGCTGGTGGCGGGCATCATGTGGGGCACCAAGTCGGGCGTGCAGTTCTCGCTGTCGCTGATCGCATTGAAGGCGCTGCCGGTGCTGATGCTGGGCGGGTTCACCTCGATCCCCGGCGCGATCGTCGGCGGGCTGATCATCGGGGTGGGCGAGAAACTTTTCGAGTTCTTCGTCGGGCCGCTGGTGGGCGGCGCGACCGAGAACTGGTTCGCCTATGTGCTGGCGCTCTTGTTCCTCGTCTTCCGGCCGCAGGGCCTGTTCGGCGAACGCATCATCGAGAGGGTGTGAGAGATGTTCTATCGCGAGGCCGGCGACTTCAAGACCACATACGTCGATGACGGCCAGACCTTTCCGATCCGCTTCGACCGCTACCGCTATTACGCGGTGCTGGTCGCGGCGTTCGCGGTCATCCCCTTCGTCATCAACGACTACTGGGTCAACGCCATCTTTCTGCCGTTCCTGATCTATGCCATCGCCGCGATCGGGCTCAATATCCTCACCGGCTATTGCGGGCAGGTCAGCCTCGGCACCGGCGGCTTCATGGCGGTGGGCGCCTATGCCTGCTACAAGCTGATGACAGGGCTGCCCGAGGTCAACATCTTCTTTCACATCCTGATCGCCGGCGGCATCACCGCCGGGGTGTGCGTGCTCTTCGGGCTGCCGTCGCTCAGGATCAAGGGCTTCTACCTGGCGGTGGCGACGCTGGCGGCGCAGTTCTTTCTGGTGTGGCTCTTCAACCGGGTGCCGTGGTTCTACAACTACTCGGCCTCGGGTCAGATCAGCGCGCCCGAACGCACCGTCTTCGGCATCCCCGTCACCGGCGCCGAAACCGCGCCCTGGGCGGCGTACCTCTTCTGCCTCGTCTTCACCGTGGCCAGCGCCATCGTCGCGCGCAACATGACGCGCGGCATGGCCGGGCGCAAATGGATGGCGATCCGCGACATGGACATCGCCGCCGAGATCATCGGCGTCAACCCGCTCAGGGCCAAGCTGTCGGCATTCGCCGTCTCGGGCTTTTTCGTCGGCGTCGCCGGGGCGCTGTTCTTTTCGGTCTATCTCGGCGCGGTCGAGGTGGGCGAGGCGTTCGGCATCAACAAGTCGTTCCTGGTGCTCTTCATGGTCATCATCGGCGGTCTGGGTTCGATCTTCGGCAGCTTCGCCGGGGCGGCGTTCCTGGTGCTGCTGCCGGTGCTGCTCAAGAACGTGCTGGTGGGCGCGCTGGGCTGGCCCACCGACGTCGCCGCGCATCTGGAATTCATCATCGTCGGCGCGCTGATCGTCGCCTTTCTGGTGGCCGAGCCGCACGGGCTGGCGCAGCTGTGGCGCGTCGCCAAGGAGAAACTCAGACTTTGGCCCTTCCCGCACTAGGGCGGGGCAGAAGGTGCGGCGGGCCGCCGGCCTGCCCGACACGCGACATCGGAGAAACCAAGGGAGGATACGGACCGATGAAACAAGGACTTCTGGCAACAATCGCCGCCGCCGTACTGGCGGCGGGGCCCGCGTTGGCCGATCTCAAGATCGTCGACACCAGCTATCGCACCGGACCCTATGCCGCCGGCGGCGTTCCGTTCTCGGACGGCTATCAGGATTACTTCACGCTGCTCAACGAACGCGACGGCGGCATCGGCGGCGAGCGCATCAACCTCGTCGAATGCGAAACCGGCTACAACACCGAGAAGGGCGTGGAGTGCTACGAGGCGACCAAGGGCGATGGCGCGCTGGTCTACGAGCCGCTGTCGACCGGCATCACCTATCAGCTGATCCCCAAGGTCTCGGCCGACGGCATCCCGCTGCATACCCTGGGCTACGGGCGCACCTCGGCCAAGAACGGCGCCATCTTCCGCTGGGTCTTCAACTATCCGGCCAACTACTGGGACGGGGCGAGCATCGCCATCACCCATATCCTCAACGAGGAAGGCGGCGATCTGACCGGCAAGAACATCGCGCTGGTCTATCACAACTCGGCCTACGGCAAGGAGCCGATCCGCACGCTCG
>CAZNMK010000378.1:0-3218 GCA_964574045.1 uncultured Roseovarius sp.
GAATCGACGTCCGAATCCGTGCCCGGGCGCTTGCGCTGGCGCTTGTCCGCCTCAGGCGAACAGCTCGTGCGCCAGTTCCAGCGCCTCGACCAGGGTGTCGATCTCGGCCTCGGTGTTGTAGAGCCCCAGCGAGGCGCGGCAGGTCGCCGTCAGCCCCAGATGGTCCATCAGCGGACCGGCGCAATGGTGCCCCGCGCGCACCGCCACGCCCTTCTTGTCGAGAATGGTCGAGATGTCGTGCGCGTGCGCCGCGCCATCGAGCGTGAACGAGAATATCGCCGCCTTGCCCGGCGCCGTGCCCTGCAGGTTCAGCCAGTTCAGCCCCGACAGCCGCGACATCGCGTAGTCGCGCAGCCGGTCCTCGTGCGCGGCGACGTTGTCCATCCCCAGCCCCATCAGGTATTCCAGCGCCACGCCCAGCCCGATCGCCTGGACGATGGCAGGGGTGCCGGCCTCGAACTTCATCGGCGGGTCGGCATAGGTGACGCTGTCCTTGTGCACCTCGCGGATCATGTCGCCGCCGCCCATGAAGGGGCGCATCTCGGCCAGACGCTCGTGACGGACAAAGATCGCGCCCGATCCCGACGGCCCGTAAAGCTTGTGCCCGGTGATCGCGTAGAAATCGCAGCCCATCTCATCGAGGTTCTGGGCCGCGTGCACCGCGCCCTGGCTGCCGTCGACCAGAACCGGCACGCCGCGCGCGCGCGCGGCGTGGCAGATCGCCCTGACATCCACCCGCGTGCCCAGCACGTTGGAAAGCTGGGTGATGGCGATGAGGCGGGTTTTCGGGCCGATGGCGTCTATCACCTTGCCGGCGTCGAGGCTGCCGTCGGGTTCGGTATCGACCCATTTCAGCGCCACGCCGCGGCGTTCGCGCAGGAAATGCCAGGGCACGATGTTGGCGTGATGCTCCATCACCGAAAGCAGGATCTCGTCGCCGGCCTGCAGATGCGGCATCGCCCATGAATAGGCGACCATGTTGATGCCCTCGGTGGTCCCGGAATTGAGGATGATCTGGCGCTCGTCGGCGACGCCCAGAAACCGCGCGATGATGCCGCGCACGGCCTCGTATTTCTCGGTGGCGATGTTGGAAAGCGTGTGCAGGCCGCGATGGACGTTGGCGTATTCCTCCGAATAGGCGCGCGTCACCGCGTCGATCACCGCGCGCGGCTTCTGGGCCGAGGCGCCGTTGTCCAGATAGACCAGCGGCTTGCCGTTGACCTCGCGGCTCAGGATCGGGAAATCGGCCCGCACCCGGTTCACATCCAGCATTTCAGCCTCCTCTCATCGCCAGCCCGCCGAGCGCGGCGGAAAACAGGGTCATCCCCACCATGAACGCGACCACCGCCGCCAGGCAGACCCCGGCCGCCTTGAACATGTTGTCGAAACGGTTGGCGGCATCGACCAGCGCGACCGTGGCCCAGATGCCCCAGCCCAGCGCCAGAAGCATCAGCACCCCGCCCGCGACGGGCACGATCAGCCCCGCGACAAAGAGCGCGACCGCCAGCACGAGCGACACGAACTGCAGCCAGATCATCACCGCCAGCATGTCGCCAAGCGTCCCCCGGCCGCCGAACATGCGCCCGATCCAGTACAGCACGAAAACCGAAATCACCGCCTGCCCCCAGTTGATCACCGCGAAGATCAGCGGCGAGTGATAGGCCGGCGACAGCCGGATCGCCTCTCCCATCGTTCCCGGCGGCAGCGGCACGCCGTGAAAGACCCCCGATACCATCAGCGACAGCAGCACCGCCATCAGCATCAGCGCCAGCCACAGGCCCTGCACTGGCAGCCCCAGGGCGATCACCTCGTGGCCGGCCTGGCGCGGGTCGGTCATGGTCATGCGCAAGAGCGCCCCGAGGCGCGCCGCGTTCATCGCCCGCCCCAGCCGGCCTCGCGCAGGGCCGAAAACCAGAACCACAGGAACACCGCCAGCCACAGCGCGCCGACCCCGGTCAGCCCCGGCCCGGGGCCGACAAAACCCGCCACCAGCCCGTTGAGCAGCATCAGCGGGCTGGCCGCCAGCCAGGCCCAGAAGAGCGCCATCCGCGCGGCAAAAGCGTCGTTCGCCCCGCCCAGCGCCCGCAACGCGAGGTGGCTGACGAAGGCCAGGGCATAGAACGCCAGAGGCGCGATGAAGAGCCACGCCATCAGCGCGCCGGCCATCGCCGGGTGAAGCTCCTGCTCGAGCAGATGCGCATCGCGCGCCAGCCGCGGCCATTGCCCGATGAAAGTCACCGCGCAGCCCGCCATCAGGATCGCCAGCGCCCGGCCTTCGTTCGGCCCCATCGCCAGCAGGCGGCGCATCACCGCTCGCGGCCCCCGGTAGGAGGCCACGATATCGGTTGTGACCGGCATCAGCCCCGCCGGCGTGTCAGCCACGCATCGAGGCGCGCCACGATCTCTTCGCGCAGGGTCTCGTCCTCGACCTCCTCGACCGCCTCGGCCAGAAAGGCGAGCGTCAGAAGGTCGGTGGCGATGCCGTGCGGCACGCCGCGCGCGCGCAGGTAGAAAAGCGCGTCCTCGTCGATGGCGCCGCTCGTCGAGCCGTGCGAGCAGGCCACGTCGTCGGCGTAGATTTCCAGTTCCGGCTTGGCGTCGAACTCGCTGTCGCCATCGAGGAGCAGCGACTGGCTGATCTGGTAGCCGTCGGTCTTCTGCGCCCCGGGCTTGACCAGGATCTTGCCCTGGAACACCCCGCGCGCGCCGTTGCGCAGCACCTTCTTGAACACCTGGCGGCTTTCGCAGCCGACGGCATCGTGGGTGACGAAAACGGTGTCGTCGTGGTGGAAATCGCCGTCGCCGACGCAGGCTCCGGCGACATGGCACAGCCCGCCGTCGCCCGTGAACTCGACCACGCATTCGTTGCGCGTCAGCACCCCGTTGACGGTCAGCGTGAAGGTCTTGAAGACGCTTTCCTCGCCCAGCCGGGCGAAGATGTGCGTCGCGGCGCGGCGTTCATGGTCGCGGCCCTGGGCGCGGACATGGTGCAGCGTGCCGCCATCGGCGATGTCGATCTCGATGCACTTGTTGAACCGCGCCGCCGCCGGCCCGTTTTCCAGGATCGTGGCCTCGGCGCCGCTCTCGACCCGCACGACATGATGCAGGAACACGTCCGCCGCTTCGTCGACATGCATGTAGATCAGGCTGATCGGCTTTGTGGGCCTGCCGGTCACGCGGATCGTCACCCCGTCCCCGGCATAGGCGGTGTTGAGCGC
>CAZNMK010000379.1:0-3204 GCA_964574045.1 uncultured Roseovarius sp.
GCGGGCCGACATTCGTTGGCCCGCGCGCCAACCGGCATCAGTGCCGATGCTCCGGCGGCTCGAACAGGATCAGCTCGACACGCTCGGTACCGTCGACATAGGCATCGTGGCCGGGCGGGATCTCGAAGAAGTCGCCCTTGGTGATGGGCGTCTCCACGCCCGTATCGACCATCCGCACCACGAGCCTGCCCGAGATGCAGTAGCCCGTGTGGCGCATCGGGCAGGTGTCGGGATGGCCGAGCAGCGGCTTCTCGTCCTTTTCCCAGGTCCAGCCCGGCTCGAAGATCGCGTGCATGCCGGTCGTGCCGTCGGCCATCCTGACGATGTCGATGCCGCCGTGCTCCTTCATGTCGAGCGCCTCGTCCGGGCTCTCGAATCGTCGGGTTTCAATGGCAGGTTCCATGTTGTTTCTCCTCTCGATGATATGGAGAGTGATCGGCAGGCGATCCGTCAGACGCGGATGATGTCGTCTTTCAGGGCATAGAGCTTTGCCGCGATCTCGCCCCGCGTGTCCTCTGCATGACCCAGCGATTTCATCGTCTCCAGGATGTCGTCCATCGCGGCCATGTATTCCGTCTCGGCGATGTTCATGCCGCCATGGGTCTCGACCATGCTGCGTCCATCATATGTGCCCGGCCCGTCGGACAACTCCGCGAACAAGGTGCAGTAATGCTGCTTGATCTTCTCGACCCTCTCCGGCTGGTCGAGATAGGGCGTGAAGCGCGGCTTGATGGCGGGATTTTCAAGATGCGCATCCACCATGCCGTCGACGATCCGCCTGATGCCGGCGGCGCCGCCCAGCCGTTCGTAGAGCGTCACGGTGTTCAGTTTTTCGGCGACGGATGTGTTCATCGCTTGGGTCTCCTTTCAGTTTGGGGGTCAGTGGCGAGGGTCAAGCCGCCCGGGATCGAACTCGGGTGTCCGATCCCCGGCGGCTTCGCTCACGCGCCCTGGCTCTGCACCGCCTTGACGTCGGCAGCGGTCATGGCCTTGCCGCCGATCCCCCAGGCGCCGCTGGCGAGTTCCTGGACGCGCACCCAGGTCACGCCGCGCATGGCCTCGCCTTCGATTCCGACCATCGTGTCGGTGACCTCCTCGATCATCCGGCGCTTCTGTTCGTCGTCGAAAACGCCTTCGATCAGTTGAATATCCACAAGCGGCATATCGCCTCCTTTCCTGCGTTTGCTTGGTCGCACCGGACCATTCCGATGTGAGGAAAGGCTGCCATCTGGCGACGGCTTGCGGCCAGTTCAGGAACTGAATCCCGCCCGGTATAGTTTCTGAACTATCCTGGCTTGTGTTTTTTTGGGCAGGATGGGTCCGACTGGACGAATAGGAGGAGAGTATGACGAACAAGAGCTATCAGCAATTCTGCCCCGTCGCCATGGCGGCCGAAACCCTGTGCACGCGGTGGACCGTCGTTCTGTTGCGCGAACTGGTCGCCGGTTCCACGCGCTTCAACGAGTTGCGCCGCGGCGTGCCGCGGATGTCCCCCGCGCTTTTGTCGAAACGCCTGCAAGACCTGGAGGAAGCCGGCATCGTGAAACGCGAACCGCTGGCGGATGCGCCGGAGATCAACGAATACCGGCTCACTCAGGCCGGACGCGACCTTCAACCGGTGATCGAGGCGATCGGCATTTGGGGTCAGAAATGGGTGGAGACCGAGCCATCGCTCAACAATCTCGATCCGGAGGTCCTGATGTGGGACATGCGCCGCAACCTCGACACCGATCCGGTGCCGGACGGGAAGCGCGTGATAGAATTCATCTATCCGGAATTGCCGGAATCACAGCGCAAATGGTGGCTAGTCGTCGAGCCTGATCGCGCAGTGGACCTCTGCCACGTCGATCCGGGCTTCGACGTCGACCTCTACATTTCCACGGACCTTCGGACGATGACCGAAATCTGGATGGGCCTGAAAACCGTTGCGCGGGCTGTCGACAGCGACAAGCTCACGCTGGTCGGAAACAGCGATCTAGCGAACAATATGCAGGTGTGGCTGGGTCTGAGTCCCTTCGCTCGGCAGGAGAAGCTCGTCGCTTGATCATCTTGCGCGACCAACCGAAGTCAGCGAGGTTTCCTCGGTGCAGTTCCAAGGCGGACCTTCGTGCAATTGCAGCGAAAGCTCACTTCGTCCCGCAAAGTGCCCCTCTCACCCCCAGGTCGGGTGAAACCTCCCCGCGGGCGACAGGGTGAAGATCTCCGCCCCCTTGGCCGTCACCCCGATCGAGTGCTCGAACTGGGCCGAAAGCGACTTGTCGCGCGTCACCGCGGTCCAGTCGTCGGCCAGCACCTTGGTCTCGGGCCGGCCGAGATTGACCATCGGCTCGATGGTGAAGAACATGCCCTCCTCCAGCACCGGCCCGGTGCCGGGGCGGCCGTAATGCAGCACGTTGGGCGGGGCGTGGAACACCCGCCCCAACCCGTGGCCGCAGAAATCGCGCACCACCGACATGCGGCTCTGCTCGACATAGGTCTGGATGGCATGGCCGATGTCGCCGAAGGTATTGCCGGGGCGGACCGCCTCGATCCCCTTCATCAGGCTGTCATGGGTGACCTGGATCAGCCGCTCGGCCTTGCGCCCCAGCCGCCCGGCCACGTACATCCGGCTCGAATCTCCGTACCAGCCGTCGACGATCACGGTGACGTCGACATTCAGGATGTCGCCGTCCTTGAGCCGCTTGTCGCCGGGGATGCCGTGACAGACGACATGGTTGACGCTGATACAGCTGGCGTGGCGATACCCCTTGTAGCCGATTGTGGCAGAGCGCGCGCCCGCCGCATCGACCATTTCCTCGACGATGCGGTCCAGCTCGCCCGTGGTCTGGCCGGGATGGACGTGATCCGCCACCGCATCGAGGATGCGCGCGGCCAGCGCCCCGGCCTTGTGCATGCCGGCGAAATCGCCGGCCTCGTGGATGCGGATGCCGTCGCGTGTCAGCCGTCCGCGATGCTGCTCGTTCACGTCGCGCCCCGATAGTCGTTTCATACACTCTATTTAAGGTGAATAGTGCCGAAGGACCAGAGGCAGGCACCTGTACCGCATGCGGCCGGGATTTTCGCGCCGGAACGAACCACCGCCTTGCCGGACGGGTTTGAAAGCGCGCCGGCCGCGTCCTATACCGATGTCCAGATCTCCGGCCGCCAGAGGAAACCCCCGTCATGCCCAACCCCACCGCCGCCATGCTCGTCATCGGGGACGAG
>CAZNMK010000380.1:0-3202 GCA_964574045.1 uncultured Roseovarius sp.
TGTCGCGGGGGGTGTCGAACACCGCGTGCAGCGCCACCGTCAGCTCGACCACGCCCAGCCCGGCGCCGAGGTGGCCGCCGGTTTCGGACACCGCCGAAATGGTTTCGGCGCGCAGTTCCTGGGCCAGCCGGGACAGATCCGCCTCGCTCATCCGGCGCAGGTCGGCCGGGCCCTGCACGGTATCGAGCAGGGGCGTGCTGGGGCGGTCTGGCGTCGGCTGGTCGGGCACTGGGGGCGCTCCCCTTGTTGCGCTGCGGTGGCGTTCAGCTTTGGCGGGAGATAACGAAGCGCGCCAGCTGCCGCAAGGTTTGAGCCGCCTCGCCGTAGCACGATATGGCCTCGCACGCCTCTTCGGCAAGCCCGGCGGCGCGCGCGCGCGCCGCATCGAGCCCCAGAAGCGACACGAAGGTCGCCTTGCCGGCGGCGGCATCCTTGCCCACCGCCTTGCCGGCGACGCCCTCGTCGCCGGTGGCGTCGATGATGTCGTCCTGGATCTGAAAGGCCAGTCCCAGCGCGCGCCCGTAAGCCGCCAGCGGCGCGGGATCGGCACCGGCCATGCGCGCCCCTGCCGCCGCCGCCCAGCCGATGAGCGCGCCGGTCTTGGCCTGCTGCAGCTCGGTGATCTGCACCAGCGTCAGCGGCGCCGGCGCGGTTTCGGCGGCGATGTCCATCGCCTGGCCCAGCACCATCCCCCGCCCGCCCGCGGCGCGCGCCAGGCTGAGCGCCAGATCGGCGCGGGGCCCGGCCCCGGCGGCGCCACCCGGATGCGCCGCCAGCTCGAACGCCAGCGCCTGCAGCGCGTCGCCCGCCAGCACCGCGGTGGCCTCGTCCCAGCGGACATGCACCGTCGGGCGGCCGCGGCGCATCGCGTCGTCGTCCATGCAGGGCAGATCGTCGTGCACCAGGCTGTAGGCGTGCATCGCCTCGATCGCGCAGGCGGGCCAGATCGCGCGATCCGCGGGCTGGCCGAACAGGCGCGCGCCCTCGACCGCGAGGAAGGCGCGGATGCGCTTGCCGCCCATGAGCGAATAGCGCATGGCCTGCGCCACGTCGCCGTCGCCGAAATCCGCCAGAACGCGGGCGAAACGATCCTCGACCGCATCCTGGGTGGCGGCCAGCGCCGCCGCCAGCGCCTCGGTCACCGGTCGCCGGCCGGGGCGGTGCCGGTGGGGTTGCCCTCTGCATCGAGGGTGATCGAGGCGACCTTTTCCTCGGCCGCCTTGAGCTTGTCCTCGCAGCGCTTCTTCAGCTCGGCGCCGCGTTCGTAAAGGCGGATCGAATCCTCCAGCGCGACATCGCCCCGCTCCAGCTTGGTCACGACCTCCTCGAGCTCTTTCATCGCCTGTTCGAAGGTCATTTCGGATACGGGGGGTTCGGACATCGGCATGCCTCTTTCCTGCTGTGGCGGCGTCGTGGCGCAGCATAGACGCGCGCGGCGCAGGGTTCAATTCGGTTGACCGCACCTGCGGGCTCGGCAATCGTGGCGGCCATGCCGAAACGCGCCGCCCCCACGCCGCTGGAACAGATGGACGCGCTGAGCGACCTGATGGTCGCGTTCGAAACCCATGCCGCCGCCGATCCGGCGCTGGCGGGGGCGGTGCTGGACGAGGTGATCCGCCTGGTGCCGGACAAGCGCGCGATCATCGCCGGGCATGTCGGCGAACGCCCGGCGATCTTTCGCTTTCACCTGTCCAAACGCGCCGAAAGCGCCGCCCGCGACTGGGCCGAGATCGCCCGCGCCCACGCCTACATGAACGCGGGCGATCTGCGCGTCAGCGCCCCGATCGGCCACCTTCCCGAACTCGGGCTGGTGGTGACCGAGCGCGCGCCGGGGATGCCGCTGATGCGGCGGATATGGCAGACGCCGCCGGCGGGGCGCCCGGCCCTGCTGCCGCCGGCGGCGGCGTGGCTGAGAAAATACACCGCGCCCACCGAGGCGCCGGCGCCGGTGCGGCTGGATGGCTGGTTCGGGCGCGCCGACAGGGCACTGGCGCGGCTGCGCTATGCCGGTCTGCGCCAGCTCAAGACGGCGATCCTGGCGGAACTGGCGCGGATTTCGGAGCCGCATGAGGGCGGCCATTGGCGGATGGCGATCTGCCACGGCGATTTCCACCCCAACAACCTGCTGAGCGAGGGCACGCGCCTCACGGGCATCGACACCGGCGGGTCGGCCCGGCTGCCGGTGGTCAAGGATGTCGCGCGCTTTCTGGCGCATATGGGCCGGCGGGGGCTCCTGCCGTCGGGACGGGCGCGCTATGGCGTCTGTGCCGGGGGGTTCGCGGCCTTTGCCGACGCTTTCGACCTGACGGCTGCCGAGCGCGAGGTCTGGCTACCCTTCATGATCGGGATCGAGGCGCTGGTGCGGGTCGAATCGCGGGCGCTCTCGCGTGCCCGCATCCGCCGCTCGACCGCGTTCTGCGAGGCGCTGCTGGCCGATCTGCGGGTGCTGGGGTGGTGAGGGGCACATATTTGGTGCGCGGGATTGACGCACCGGACAGAGCAGTTCAATTGCCTCCCGGCGATGTTCCGCCCGGCGGCACGCCGGGCAGCCCCCGGCCGCCCCCCCGGGCGGGGGCTTCACCCCCACCCGCGGCCGGGGACCGCCCTTGGTTCGGAGATCCCGACCATCACTTATCAATTGAACCGCCCCTCAGCGCCCCTTGAAGAGCCCGCCGAGGATGCCGCGCACGATACGCCGCCCGGTGGTGCCCTTGATTTCCTTCAGCACAGCGTCGGTCACCGCCGCGCCGAACCGTTCGCCAAGGCCCTTGTTGGCCCGGCTGCTCGAACGCGCCACCCGGCCGCCGCTATAGCGGCGCGCGGCGTTGAATTCGCGCACCGCCGCCGGCGCTTCTTGCGCCTCCGCCTCGGCGGTCTCGGCCGCCTGCGCCGCCGCCTCGGCCCGCGCCGCCAGCATCTCGTAGGCCGAATGCCTGTCCTGCGCAGTGTCGTATTTGCCGGCCACGGGCGAGGCCGCCATCAGCGCCGCGCGTTCCGCCGGGCTGACCGGCCCCAGCCTGGACGATGGCGGGCGGATGAGCGTGCGCTCGACCACGCCGGGCGCGCCCTTGGGCCCCAGCATCGAGGTCACCGCCTCGCCCACGCCCACGTCGCGGATCGCGTCGGCGGTATCGAAACGCGGATTGGGGCGATAGGTCTCGGCCGCGCGCCTCAAAGCCTTGCGGTCGCGCGCGGTAAAGGC
>CAZNMK010000381.1:0-3191 GCA_964574045.1 uncultured Roseovarius sp.
TTCTGGGGGCCGACCGGCTGTCGGTGACGGTGGCGAGCCTGACATCGCTCGCGGTCTATCTGGTGCCGCTGGTGGCGCTTCTGATGTCCTTCGACGGCATCGCCGGCGAGGTCGAGCGCGGCACGCTTCCCCTGGTGCTGACCTATCCGGTCACGCGCGCCGAGCTCATCATCGGCAAGCTTGCCGCGCATCTGGCCGTTCTGGCGCTCGCGGTGGCGGCGGGCTATGGCAGCGCCGCGGTGGCGGCGGTGGCGACAGATGCGGGCGCGCTCGCTGGGCTGCCGGCGCTGTGGCGGCTGATGTGGACCTCGGTCCTTCTCGGGGCGGCGTTTTTGTGCCTGGGCTACGCGCTTTCGGGGCTCGCGCGCCGGCCGGCGGGGGCGGCGGGGCTCGCTATCGGGCTGTGGCTGGCGATGATCGTGCTTTACGATCTGGGGCTCCTGGCAGCGGTGGTGGCCGACGATGGCGGCTGGTTCACGACCGATCTTTTCCCCTGGCTGCTGGTCGCCAACCCGGCCGATGCATTCCGCCTCTTCAACCTGGCCGCGTCCGAGGCGACGGCGGCCGCCGCCGGCATCGGCGGGGCGGCGGGCGCGGTCCCGCCTGCTCAGGCGCTGGTGTCGCTGGCGCTGTGGCCTCTGGCGGCGCTGCTGGCCTCGGTGCTGATATTCCGAAAGGTGACGCCATGAAGCTCCTGTTCGTCCCGATCTGCCTGGCCCTGCTGGCGGCCTGCCAGCAGGAGGCGGCGGAAAAACCCCGGGCGGTGACGATGACCGAGGTCGCCGTCGGCCATTTCTGCCAGATGAACCTGCTCGAACATCCGGGGCCCAAGGCGCAGGTGCATCTCGATGGGCTGGCGGGGACGCCGCTGTTCTTTTCGCAGGTGCGCGATGCCGTGGCCTATCTGCGGATGCCCGAGCAAAGCCATGCCATCGCCGCCATCTATGTCAGCGACATGGGCAGTGCGCCGAGCTGGGACGCGCCCGGGCGCGACAACTGGACGTCGGCCGAGACCGCGCATTACGTCATCGGCTCGGGCCGCGCGGGCGGGATGGGCGCGGCCGAGGTGGTGCCCTTTGCCGACCGTCCGGCGGCCGAACGTTTCGCCGCTGCCCATGGCGGGCGCGTGGTGGCGCTGGACGACATCCCGGCCGCCGCCGTTCTGGCCCCCGACGCCGCGGGGGCAGAGGCAGAGGCCGACGCCACCGACGATTTCAAGATGCGCCTGCGGGCGCTTTCGGACGAAAGGATCAACTGAGATGCAACCGCTCTCTCGCCGCCGCTTTCTGACCATCGCCGCCTGCGCCGGCGCGTTCGCGCCGGGGGCATCCGCCGCCGCCGGGATGACGCAATGGCGCGAGACCGCGCTGGGCGCGCAGGTGACGCTGACCCTTGCCCACGCGCAGGCCGGAGCCATCGCCGGGCGCGTCTTTGCCGAAATGCGCCGGCTCGAGGCGATCTTCAGCCTCTATCGCGAGGATTCGGCGCTGGTCGCGCTCAACCGCGACGGGCACCTGCCCGCACCGCCCTTCGAGTTGCTCGAATGCCTCGGCCTTTGCGATCGGGTCCACCGCGTCACCGGCGGTGCGTTCGACCCGACGGTGCAGCCGCTTTGGGCGGCCCATGCGCGCCAGGCGACCGAAGGCGGCGACACCGGCGGCATCGCGCGCGCCCGCGCGCTGGTCGGCTGGCAGGGTGTTTCGTTCGACAGCGGTGCGGTGCGGCTGGCGCGTCCGGGCATGGCGCTGACGCTCAATGGCATCGCCCAGGGCCATATCGCCGACCGGCTGGCGAAGATGCTGCGCCGCGAGGGACTCGACGAGGTGCTGGTCGATACCGGCGAATTGCACGCGCTGGGCGGGCATCCGGACGGAGGCGACTGGCCGGTGACGCTGCGGGCGCCGGATGGCGGCGCGCCGGGCAGGGCCGGGCTGCGCAACGCGGCGCTGGCCACCTCCGCGCCCGCGGGGATGCGCATGGGCGGCACCGGGCCCGGGCACATCCTTAACCCGGCCACCGGGCGCCCCACCGACGCCCGCTGGCGCCTCGTTGGCGTCACCGGGCCGGGCGCGGCGCTGGCCGACGCGCTGAGCACCGCCTTTTGCGTGATGGAGGATCGCGCGGCGATGGAACGCGCGCTGGCGGCGTTCCCCGGCATGGCGCTGATGCACCTGTCCTGACGGGCCGGCGGCATGCCGGCCGCGCCTGGGCATCGGCGCCCTAGATGTCCTTCATCAGCCGCAGCGCGTCGTAGATCGCGGCGTGGGTGTTGCGGGCGCTGACCGCGTCGCCGATCCGGTAGAGGCGGAAGGTGCCTTGCGCGTTGCGCACCGCCTCCTGCGGGCGGCCGGCGATGAGCGCGTCGTAGTCGACCGCGCCTTCGTTGAGCGATTGCGGCCTGAGCTCGAAATAGAGATCGGCGAGCGGCATCGTCCCGTAGTTCACCACCACCTGATCGTAGTGCTTCTCGGAGGTGAAACCGCTGTAGTCGGTGCCGATCACGGCCCTGAGGCGGTTACCGTCGCGGATGACGTCGCGCAGGCGGCGGGTGACGGTAAAGGTCACGTCGCGGTGCTGGAGCGCGCGCATGTAGGGCACGAGGTTCATCGCCATGATGTCGGGCGCAAAGCTGCGGTCGGGGGTCATGACCTCGACCGTCGCGCCGGCCTCGGCCGCGACCTCGGCGGCCATAAGCCCGGGATGATCGCCGCTCTCGTCGTAGACGAGCACGTTCTGCCCCGGCTTGACGTCGCCCGAGATCAGATCCCAGGCACTGACCACCAGCGGATGCTCGTGCCCGGTCTCGAAAAGCTCGGTATTGGGCAGCCCGCCGGTGGCGATGACCGCGATGTCGGGCGAGAGCGCGGTGACGTCGGCCGCCTCGGCAAAGGTGTTGAAGCGGAACTCGACGCCCCGCGCGGTGCATTGCGCCATGCGCCAGTCGATGATGCCGATCATCTCGCGCCGGCGCGGGTTGAGCGCCGTCAGCCGCACCTGCCCGCCGGGGTCGGGCTGGGCCTCGAAGACCGTCACCTCGTGTCCGCGCTCGGCGGCGACGCGCGCCGCCTCGAGCCCGCCGGGGCCGGCGCCCACCACGACCACGCGCTTGCGCTCGGCTGCCGGCTCGATCCGGTGCGGCATCGACCGCTCTCGTCCGGTGGCGGGGTTGTGGATGCACAGCGCCTCGCCCG
>CAZNMK010000382.1:0-3182 GCA_964574045.1 uncultured Roseovarius sp.
ACTTGACCGTCTCGAAATTGAGCAGGCTGTCGATCGCCTTCTGGTTGGCGTCGGTATCCTGGTCGTTCATTTCCTTGCGCAGCTTCACCCGCCATTCGGTGACGCGGAAGGTAAAGACGATGTAGACCGCGATCACGCCGGCGACCACCGCCAGATACCATATGTCGAAGAGCGTCCACAGCACCGCCGCCACCAGCGCCAGTTCCAGCACCAAAGGGACTATCGAGAAGAGCATGAAGCGCAGCAGGAATTCGACCCCCTTGACGCCGCGCTCGATGATGCGGCTCAGCCCGCCGGTCTTGCGGCTGATATGGTATCTGAGCGACAGCGCATGAACGTGGCGGAAGGTCCTTAGCGCCAGCTTCCTGAGCGCCCGCTGCGCCACGCGGGCAAAGAGCGCATCGCGCAGCTGCTGAAAGCCGGTACTCAGCAGCCGGGCCATGCCATAGGCCACCGTCAGCCCGATGGCGCCCAGTGCCAGCATCCACCCCTCGACCGCACCTGCCGCCGTCCCCGCCGGGTCGGCCTCGCCCGAGAGCGCGTCGACCGCGGCCTTGTAGAAGAACGGCGTGCCCACCGCCACCAGCTTGGCCGCGACGAGCATCAGCAGCGCCAGCACCACGCGGCGTTTGACCCATGGCTCGCGCTTGGGCCATAGATAGGGCGCGACCTGGGCGATCGTGCGCCAGCCGTTGCGGGGCGCATCGGTGGTCGTCAGCTTGCTGCGGCGCATGGGATGTTCGAACGTGGCATGTCGCTATCAGATAGACCGGCGCACCGCCGCCCGCCAGTGCCGGCTTGCCGCCCCGGCCTATTGCGGTACCGAAAAGACCTGTCCGGGGTAGATCAGATCGGGGTCGCGGATGCGGTCGCGGTTGGCCTCGTAGATGCGGACATAGAGCACGCCCTCGCCATAGCGGTCGCGCGAGATCGCCCACAGCGTGTTGCCCGGCTGCACGGTGATCGCCTCGATCCGCCGCCCGGTGCCGCGCCCCGAAAGCAGCGCGCGGTCCTCGCGCCGGAACGGGGTTTCGACGCGCGAGACGACCGCCCCGCCCGCGTCGACCTGGTCGACGCGCAGGGTATAGACGCCGGTGTCGACCTGCGGCAGCCCGGTGCGCCAGCTGCCGTCGGGCGCGATCCGCGCCGTGGTGACGGGGGAATTGTCGATATAGACCCGCACGAATCCGTCGCCGGGCGCCCGCCCGCTGAGCGCGACCTCGCCCGCCTCGTCATAGCTGATGGCATCGAGCGCGACCACCGACATGACCTCGGGCGGGGCATCGGCGGCGACGGGGGCCTGGATCACCCGCACTCCGCCCTCGTCCGACAGCAGCACCGCCTGGCTGCCGGCCGGTTCGGCCGGCGTTTCGGTTTCGGCAACGGGTTCGGCCCCGGCGGCGGCCGGTTCGGCACGGCCGGGGGCCAGGGTGGCGGTCCCGCTGTCGGCGACGGCTTCGGGGGGCTGCGGTTTGGCCGCGTCGGCGGCGCCTTCGGCCGGGGTTTCGGCGGCGGTCAGGGCGCTCACATCCGGCGGGTCGGCGGTGTCCGCACCGGCCGCCACCTCCGTGCCCCCGCCCTGTTCCGGCGGTTCGGGTGCCGCGCGTTCCGGTTCGGCCCCGGCGGTGCCGGTATCGAGCGCGGCCACCGCCGCCGGCGGCGTCGGCGCGATGATGATCTCGTCGTCCGAGGCGATCTCGGCCCCGCTGGCGGGGTCGCGCATCCTGAGCGACAGCACCCGCGGTTCGGCGCTGGCCGGCAGGTCCAGAAAGGCCACGAACTCGCCCCGGTCGTCGGGGCGCAGCGTGGCAAGGGCGGCATCGTCGACCAGGACCGAGACATCCCAGCCCGGCTCGGCCCGGCCGGCCACCAGCATGCGCCCGTCGGGATCGAGCCGGAACGTACTGATCGCGGGCGGGTCCGGCGGGGCGGGTTCCGATGGCGTGCCGCTCGCCTTGTCCGTCCCGGGCACCGCGGCGGCCTCGACGTCGCGCTGGGCGTCATCCGCCCCGGTTTCGGGGCTGGCGGGTTCGGAGGCTTGGGAAACGGGCGCCGGCGCATCCGGCGCATCCGGCCTGAAAACACCGGCGAGATACAGCCCCACACCGACGACGGCAGCAACCGCAACAGCCGCGATCGAGGCCCCCGGCCTACCCCCCAGTCCAGCCAGCTTGGTCATTGCTCCCCTTTTCGTCCGCACCGTTGCGCAAGCGCGGTTGCGGGACAGTAGCAACATGCGTATCTAGGGTCAAAACAACCCTTTCACAAGCGCGGAGCCCCCATGACACTGCGGTCGGTCTGTGTCTTTTGCGGCGCACATGCCGGGCGCAACCCGGCCTATGAGGCCGAAGCCGAGGCGCTGGGGCGGGGCCTGGCCGAAGAGGGCTGGCGCCTGGTCTACGGCGCCGGCGATGTCGGGCTGATGGGCGCGGTGGCGCGGGCGGCCAGGGACGCCGGCGGGCAGACGCTGGGTATCCTGCCCGCGCATCTGATCCGGCGCGAGGCCGGCCGGTCGGACCCCGCCGCCTATGTCGTGACCGAGACCATGCACGAACGCAAGAAGGTCATGTTCATGAACTCCGACGCCATCGCGGTGCTGCCCGGCGGCGCGGGATCGCTCGACGAGTTCTTCGAGGCGCTGACCTGGCGCCAGCTGGGCCTGCATTCCAAGCCGGTCATCCTGCTCGATACCGCCGGGTACTGGCGTCCGCTGGTCGCGCTCGTCGATCATGTCATCTCCGAGGGCTTCGCAGATGCCGGGCTGCGCGACTATGTCACCGTGTGCACCACCGTGACCGAACTGCGCGCAAGCCTGCGCGCGGCCCTTTCCTGACGCCACAGCGCGACCGTGTAGATCGCCAGCGCCAGCCAGATCAGGGGAAAGGCGACGGCGTGCCAGCGGGTGAATACCTCGCCGAAAATCAGCGTGGCCACAAGAAGTTGCAGCGTCGGATTGATGTATTGCAAAAGCCCCAGCGTGGCCATCCGCAACCGCTTGGCGGCATAGCTGAACAGCACCAGGGGCGTCGCCGTCAGCGGCCCCGAAAGCGCCAGCAGCAGGCTGTCGTGCAACCCGCGTCCGAAATGCCCGCCGCCGGTGCTGTGCATCTGCCACAGCAAAAACACGACACTCGGCAACAGCAGCAGCACCTCGGCGGTGACCGATACCACCGGCCCCACCG
>CAZNMK010000383.1:0-3178 GCA_964574045.1 uncultured Roseovarius sp.
TGCCGTAGGCGCCGCCGGTCCAGCCGGTGTTGACCAGCCAGCAGGTGGCGCCGTGCTTGGCGATCTTTTCGCGCAGCAGCTTGCCATAGGCCTCGGGGCGGCGCGGCATGAAGGGGGCGCCGAAGCAGGTCGAGAAGGTGGGCTGCGGCTCGGTCACGCCGCGCTCGGTTCCGGCCACCTTGGCGGTAAAGCCCGACAGGAAGTGATACATCGCCTGCGCCGGCGTCAGCCGGGCGATGGGCGGCAGAACGCCGAAGGCGTCGCAGGTCAGCATGACGATGTTCTTGGGGTGCCCGCCGAGCGCCGTGGCCGAGGCGTTCGAGATGTATTCGAGCGGGTAGGCGCAGCGCATGTTGGCCGTCAGCGAGTCGTCGGCGAAATCCAGTTCGAGCGTCTCCTGGTCATAGACCATGTTCTCGATGACGGTGCCGAACTTTCCGGTCGTGGCGTAGATTTCCGGCTCGGCCTCGGGGTCGAGGTTGATGGTCTTGGCATAGCAGCCGCCCTCGAAGTTGAAGGTGCCGCGTTCGGACCAGCCGTGTTCGTCGTCGCCGATGAGCACGCGCTCGGGATCGGCCGAAAGCGTGGTCTTGCCGGTGCCCGAGAGCCCGAAGAAGATCGCCGTGTCGACCGGGTTGCCGCGGGCGTGGTTGGCCGAGCAGTGCATCGGCATGACGCCCTTTTCCGGCAACAGGTAGTTGAGCAGGGTAAAGACCGATTTCTTGTTCTCGCCGGCGTATTCGGTGTTGGCGATCAGGATCGTCTTGCGGTCGAAATTGAGCGCGATCACCGTGTCGCTGCGGCAATCGTGGCGCTTGGGGTCGGCCTTGAAGCTGGGGCAGTTGATGACGGTGAAATCGGCCACGAACCGGTCGAGCGCCTCGCGTTCGGGGCGGCGCAGCATGTGCCGGCAGAAAAGACCGTGCCAGGCCAGTTCGGTGATCATGCGCACGTTGATGGCATGGGCGGGATCGGCGCCGCCGACGAGATCCTGTACGTAGTAGGTGCCGCCCTGCATGTGGGCGAGCATGTCCTCGTATAGCCGGTCGAAGCCCTCGAGGCTCATGGCGGCGTTGTTTTCCCACCAGATATTGTCGGCCACGCTCTCGGTCCTGACGACATGCTTGTCCTTGGGCGACCGGCCGGTGAACTTGCCGGTGGAAACCAGGAAGGTGCCGCCGCGGCCGAGCTTGCCCTCGCCGTTCTGCAGCGCCGCTTCGATCAGCGCCGGTTCGATGAGGTTGTAAAGGACATTGTCCGGCCCATGGATGCCCTGATCCTCGAGCCGGAACTGCGGGTTGACCCGTCCGAATGCCATGTTTCGCGTGCTCCTTGGTCGCGGTGGCCGGTCCGGGCCGGCCCAGAAATATCGCCGCCTGCGGCCGCCGAACGGTGCCGGGCAACGCCGTTGCAAAGGCTCATAGCATGACGGTTTCGCCAATGAACAGGATGCTTTAGCGCAGTTAGCGCAACCAGCGGCAAGTTAGCGCAACCGTGGCGGCGAACCGCCGGATCGGCCGTGCGCGGGGCGTGCCGCGATGTGAGTCAATTTAGCCATTGCTAAGATTTTTCCGCGTCAATTGGCCGGGCGGGGCTGGCCGATTCGCAGTTTGGGATTGATAAAATGGCTCAAAACGGGCACATAGTGGAAAAAAATTTGGGCAATGAGAGCAGTTAGGGGAAAATCGAAATGTCAAGAATCGCCCTTGTGGACGATGACAGGAATATCCTGACATCGGTCTCCATGACGCTCGAGGCCGAAGGCTTCGAGGTCGACACCTACAATGACGGACAGCAGGCGTTCGAGGCCTTCAGCAAGAAACTGCCGGACATGGCCGTGCTCGATGTCAAGATGCCGCGCATGGACGGCATGGACCTGCTGCAGCGGCTGCGTCAGAAGACCTCGATGCCGGTGATTTTCCTGACCTCGAAGGACGACGAGATCGACGAGGTGCTGGGCCTGCGCATGGGCGCCGACGATTACGTGAAGAAACCCTTTTCCCAGCGGCTCCTGGTCGAACGCATCCGCGCGCTGCTGCGTCGGCAGGAGGCGAACGCCGGCGAACTGGTGGCCGATACCGAGGAATCGAAGGTCATCGAACGCGGCCATCTGCGCATGGACCCGCTGCGCCACGCGGTGACCTGGAAGGGTCAGGACGTGTCGCTGACGGTGACCGAATTCCTGCTGCTGCAGGCGCTGGCGCAGCGCCCCGGCTTCGTCAAGAGCCGCGATCAGCTGATGGACGTGGCCTATGACGATCAGGTCTACGTCGACGATCGCACCATCGACAGCCATATCAAGCGCCTGCGCAAGAAGATGCGGATGGTCGATGAGAATTTCTCGGCCATTGAGACGCTCTACGGCATCGGGTACCGTTACAACGAAGAGTAATGGCTCTCGCCGAAAGGATAGACGTGCGCGATCGGTCGCTCTCTGACGACGGCGGCGTCGTCCTCGGAGATGATTTCGTGGCCCCCGAAAACGTGGTGGAGGACGAGATCCGCATCCGCCGCGAAAAGCGCGGGTACCTGTCGCGTGGCGGGGCGTCGCTGACCCGCAAGATCGTGACGTTCAATCTCATCGCGCTCAATATCCTCGCCGCCGGCATCCTCTTTCTCAACGCCTCGGGCAACGGGTTGACGCAACAGCGCGCCGACAACCTCGCCAGCGAGATCAAGCTTGTCGCCGATGTGTTCGAGGCGCGGCTTCCCGCCGGGGCGCCGGTCAACCTGGTGACGGGCGATGGTGTCGCCGTCGATGAAACGCTGGCCGGACTAGACCTGCGCCCGGGCGTCGAGGTCTTCGTCTTCGACACCGAGGGCCGGCTGGCGGGTCGGATCGAGAGCCCGGCCCCATTCGGCGACGACGCGACCAAGGCCTATCGCACCTATATAACCGATGCGATTTCCTGGGCGTGGGATCGGGTCGCGGCGCCGTTTTCCACCGGCGACCCGGACCGACCTGTGCCAGGTGTCGAGGACCAGGCGAGGGTGCTGGTGCCGCTGGTGCTCGAACGGCATGCGCGGGTAATGAGCAGTGGCGATCGCGAAGGCGTCTTCACGGTGGCTGCGCCCATCATGCAGGGTGACACACCCGCCGGTGTGGTCGTGATGGCCAGCATATCGGGCGAGTTCGACCGCCTGGTGCGCCTCGAACGCGAACGCGTCCTGCAGATGT
>CAZNMK010000384.1:0-3174 GCA_964574045.1 uncultured Roseovarius sp.
AGGAAGAGATCGCCGCCGAGCGTGCCGCCAGGATCGAGAACGCCGCCCCCATCGGCACCGGCGTGATCACGATCCTGGCGATCCTGGCGCTGATCCTGGCGGTGGCGCGCGGCGTGCGCCCCTCGGCGCCGCCGGCGCCGCTCATTGTCGGCGCCATCGGCGTGGTGCTGGGGCTCCTGGCCGACATCCTGCTGATCGCGCCCACGACCAGCCCGGGCGCGACCATCCTGATTCTGGCCATCCCGCTGGCGCTGGCGCTCTACGGTGCCATGCACGCGGCGGGGCGGATGGCGCAGAACGAACTGATCCGCGTGGTGTTCCCGCCGCTGGTGCTGATCGTGGCGGTGCTGGGCTCGATCCTGGGCGGCATCACCAACCCGACGCCGGCGGCGGCACTGGGCGCGGCCGGGGCGATCATGCTGGCCGCCTATCGCCGCCTGCGCGACCAGGAACGTTCGGGCCGGGTCATCATCTTTGCCACCTTCGCGGTGATCGTCGCCATCCTGATGGGGATCAATTTCGATCTGCGCATCAACAACGAGGTCGTGACGTTCGAAAGCTGGGTGGCCTTCTTCGTCGCCTACGCGGCCTATCTCTATGCCACGTTCGGGCTGCTCTTCGCCTGCTGGGTGCTTTTCGCCGGCGGGGTGCTGTCGCCGGTGGTGCGCGAGACGGCCAAGGTCACCTCGATGGTGTTCACCATCCTGATCGGATCGCAGCTGCTGAACCTGGTGGTGATCTCGTTCGGGGGCGAACACTACATCCAGGAATTCCTCAAGAGCTTCGACAACGAGTTCAAGGTCTTCCTGATCGTGATGCTGGTGCTCTTCATCCTCGGTTTCGTGCTCGATTTCCTCGAGATCATCTATATCGTCATCCCGATCGTCGGCCCGGTCATCTATGGCGGCACCTTCGACCCGAAATGGGTGACGATCATGATCGCGGTCAATTTGCAGACGTCGTTCCTGACCCCGCCCTTCGGTTTCGCGCTCTTTTACCTGCGCGGCGTGGCGCCCAGGGAGGTGACCACCGTGCATATCTACCGCGGCGTGGCGCCCTTTGTGCTGATCCAGGTGCTGGGGCTGGCGATCCTGTGGTTCTTCCCCGACATCGTGACCATCGTGCCGGCGCTGCTGGGGGGCTGAGGGCGGTGCCGCGACCGGCCGCCGGAAAAACCCTGGGGTTTCTCGGCGACCGGGGCTGGGCTGCAGCGCCACGCGTTCGGCCCAGGTTCGGTCAGACGAATGCAAGGATGTTTCTGAGACGCCGGCGCTTGCGCCTGTTTCGCCGGGTGCAAGCAGCAAGCAGCTTGATGGCCTGCTCAGCGCGCATCCGCCGGCCGATCTGCATGTAATAGCCGATATCGATGGAGCCGTCGGGGCGATACCTGATCTCGTCGGTCATGGTCTTGTCCTTTCATCGCCTGCAGCCATCGAACCATGAACCGGCCTGCGCCGCTCGAAGGCGGCGTTGAGAAACCCTTGTGGTTTCCTTGTCATTTCGCGGCGAAACCGATTTTTCTTGCCGGCGGGGCATGAACGCGCCTTAGCTGGAGCATGATCTACCGTTTCGCGGATTGCGTTCTGGACACCTCGCGGCACGAACTGACCCGTGAGAACGAGCCCGTGCATGTGGAGCCGCAGGTTTTTCAGCTGTTGGCGGTTCTGGCTGGGTCGGGCGGGGCGGTCGTCAGCAAGGAAGAACTGATCGACGAGGTGTGGGGCGGGCTCAATGTCTCCGAAGCGACGATCAGCGCCCGGATCAGCGCCGCAAGGCGGGCCGTGGGTGATGACGGCAAGGCGCAAAGGGTGATCCGGACGATCCCGAAACGCGGCATCCAGATGGCCGTCGAGACCGAGACAGGGGATGGTGCCCAGACCGCCGGTGCAGCGGCGCACCATGCTGCACCAGCGATCCGTTTCGCGAAGTCAGTTGATGGCGAATTGATCGCACATGCCCATCACGGGAAAGGCCCGCCACTGGTCCGCGTCAGTCACTGGCTCTCGCATCTGGAACTGGACTGGGACAGCCCGGTCTGGGCGCCCCTGCTTTCCCGCCTGGGGGAGTGTTTTACGCTATATCGCTACGACCAGCGGGGCACTGGGCTGTCTACCCGCGACGTGAGCAACCTGACGCTTGATGCGTTTGTCGACGACCTCAAGGCGGTGCTGGATGCGAACGGGTTGGAAAGGTCTGCCATCTTCGCCGCATCGCAGGCGGTGCCGGTGGCGATCCGGTTTGCCGCACGTTACCCCGACAGGATCAGCCGCATGGTTCTGTATGGCGGGTTTGCGGTGGGGCGCATCTATCGGCAGGCGGGTCCGGGTGAGCTCGATGAAGAGACCATTCTGGGGCTCATCCGTGCCGGTTGGGGGCAGGAGGACGGAGCCTTCCTGAATGCCTTCAGCGCGCTTTTCATACCGGATGCGACACCAGAACAGGTGCAGAGCTTTGTCCGGATTCAGAACAAGTCGATATCGCCGGATAACGCGGCCCTGCTACGGATGGCGGTGGATCGGTTCGTGGTGGAAGACGACTTGCCGAAGGTCACCGTGCCGGTGCTTTTGGCGCATGCGCAAGCAGATGCGATCAACCCGGTATCGCAAAGCCGGATGATGGCGGCGCGCCTTCCAGATGCACGTTTCATGCTGCTCGACTCGCGCAATCATGTGCCGCTGCCGCAGGAAAGAAGCTGGGGAAAGCTGGTGGATGCGGTGATTTCGTTCTGTGGCGCGGGGGCGGGGCCGGGGCTCTAGCCGGAGGTTTTCCGCACCGGGCGGCGGTCGGGCAGCGAGATGTTGGCCACCTGCTCGGCGATCGGGTCGTTCGACAGCGGGTGCAGCCGGGTGTGGTAGTCGGCCGGGTCGCGCATCTTCTGCCATTCGCCCCCCGAATAGACCTCGAGCCCGGCAAAGGCGGCCTTGTAACCCATTTTGGGGCTGCCCGGCACCCAGTAGCCGAGATAGACGTAGGGCAGACCGGCCTCGCGGGCCATCTCGACATGGTCGAGGATGATGTAGGTTCCCAGCGACTGGCGCGGCAGGCCGGGTTCGAAGAACGAATAGACCATGCTCACCCCGTCATCGAGCACGTCGGTCAGGCACACCGCCTGCAGCGATCCGGTCTCGCGGCTGGTGTATTCCACCACCCGGGTGCGGATCGGGCTTTCCTCGA
>CAZNMK010000385.1:0-3152 GCA_964574045.1 uncultured Roseovarius sp.
AGCCGCAGCGACACCGGCCCGCCTCCGCCCTGCCCCGCGCCGCCGCCGCCCAGGCTGATCCGCCGCAGGTCCAGCTCGCCCCCGGTCACCCGCACCAGCGGCACGCGCCCCGCCCCCAGCCCGACCAGGTCGACCGGCGCGTCCAGCCAGTCGCCCAGCTGAACCCGGCCGAAACCCGCCTGCTGCAGGCTGCCGTCGCCGTTGAGGGTGACGGACCCCTCGGCGCGCAGCCCGCCGGCATCGAGCAGCATGCGCTCGACCGCGGGGGGGCTGCCCAGCGTTCCCGCGACCTCCAGCCGGCCGGTCGCGGCGGCGCCCAGCTCCCAGCCCAGCGGGTTTATCCGCAGCCCCAGCCCGGCCAGATCGGTGTTCAGCCGAAAGGCCGGCGGCGCATCGGCGGCAAAGTCGATCCCGACCTCGCCCCAGCCGGCGCCCGACAGGCTGCCCGGCGGCAGCCCGATGCCGAATTCGTCGGAAAACCGCTCGGACAGCTCGATGCGCCCCTCGACATGCGCCTGCCCCTTGCTACCGGCGGTCAGCGGCATGGCGAAGCGCCCGTCAAAGGGCACGCGGCCGACGCGCCCCTGCCCGGCGATCCGCAACTCGGCGCGGTCGGCCTCCAGCATCAGCCCGGACGCCGCGATCACCCGCCCCTCGATCAGCTTTTCGCTGCGCACGTCGCTCAGCCGCCCGGTCAGGTCGAACGCCACCTCCTCGGGCGTGAGATCGTCCTTGACCAGAAAGTCCAGCGTGCCGTCGAGCCGCGCGGTGCCGTCGGCCAGCGTCACCGGGCGCCCGGCCTTGTCGAGAAAGCGGAACGGTTCCTCGTTCAGGAGCGACAGCGCGGCGGTGATCGTGCTGCGCGTGCGCAGCCGCACCTTGCCCGGGCCGCGCTTGATACGCAGGTCGGGCACATTGAAGCTCGATCCGGCGATGTCGATGCGCCCGCCCTCGGCGGCGGTGACATGGCCCTCATGGGCGACGATGACGAAACGGTTGTTCTCGATGATGGCGTGCCCGCGCGCATTTTCGATCGGCGGCACATCCCTGATGAAGCGCGTCGAGAGACCGTCGAAATCGAACCCCAGCGACAGGTCGGGCTTGTGCCCCGGCTCGGACCGCAGCGCGACCTGGATGTCGCTCAGCGTGGCGGCGATCACGTTCTGCTCGATCCAGTCGCGCGTCTTGGGTTCCAGGCTCTCGGGCCAGAGCTCCAACAGCCGGTCCGGGTCGACCCCCGGCATGCCGCCATCGATGCCGACATGCCAGCCATCCGGCCCGACCCCGACCTCGCCGCGCGCGACGAAGGTACGGCCGCGGTCCGACAGGCTGAGTTCGCCCAGCGAGACGTGAAACGGATCGAGCGTCAGGCGCATGCTCAGGTCGGCGCCCTCCAGCGTCACCGGTGCCCGGTAGAGCCGCATCGGGTTGGCCGCGACCTCGCCCACGCGGAACTGAGACACCAGCGCGTCGGGCCAGCCGTCGTCCATCCCGGCAAGGCGGGTCTGTCCCTCGATCCGGGCGGTGACCCATTTGCTTTCGACATCGAGGGCGTGAAACCGGATCAGCTGGTCGGCGGGCTCGTAGGTAAAGCGGGCACCGGCGCGGTCGAAGGCGACCGGCACCGCGCTGGGCGCCGGCCGCAGCGCACCAGCGCCGATCTCAAGCCGCGCCTCGAACGGGCCGAGCCGTCCCGACGGCTCGACCGCGGCGCGGATCGAGCCCGAAATGGGCGCCTCAAGCGCCGCCAGCCAGGTCAGCGCCGGCGACTGGCCGGCGATGTCCTCGGCCGGCATGTCCTCGACGTCGATGGTAAAGGTCGCCGCCTGCGCGCCGATGCGGCTGGAATACGAGATCGCCAGCGTGGTGGCATAGTCGCGCGCGCCCAAGAGCGCGAAATCCGACCGGATTTCCAGGTCGTCGCCCTGGCGCCGGATGGCGATGCGCCCGCCATCGACCGTCCATGCCTTGCCGACGCGGGCATCCTCGAAACGCAGGGTCAGATTGTCGGCCAGCACCGATTCCAGCGCACCGAAATTCGGCCGCTGAAAGAACGCGTCGGCCTGGCCGATCAGCGCCGCCACGGTTTCGGCCTCTTCCACCGTGCCGGGGGTTTCGCCCACGCTCAGCCCGACCGCGCCGTCATTGGCGCGCCGCAGCGTCACCCGCGCCCCCGACAGGCTGATCCGGCCCGGACGCAGCTCGCCCCGCAACAGCGGGCCCAGCGCCAGCGATCCGCGCAGGTCCGACAGCCGCGCAAGCGGCACCCCCTCGGCATCGCGGATCACGACCCGCTGCAGCGCCAGCTTGGGCACCCAATCGCCCTCGATCACGAATGAAAGCTCGCCAAAACCGACCGACAGCCCGTCAATGCCCCGGTCGATCCGCGCCGCGATCCGCTCGCGCAGCCAGTCGGGCGCGGTCACGCGCGTGCCGATCAGCGCCCCCACCCCGACCGCCAGAACCAGCGCCAGCGCCAGGAGCCCGGCACCGCCCCAAATACCCGCCCGCGCGGCGCGGCGCCGCCGCGTCGCGCCGGTGCGCGCGCCTTGCTTCGGCTTTGTCCTTTCCTCGGTCAAACCGCGGTCTGCCTCCGGCAATTTGTTCTTGCCCCTTTCCATCTATATAGAACCCAGAATTCGAAACGAGGATCAATGTCATGCTGCAACCCGACGACGACGCCCCCGATTTCACCCTGCCCCGTGACGGCGGCGGACAGGTGACCCTGTCGGCGCTGCGTCCCGCGCCGGTGGTGCTGTATTTCTATCCCCGCGACGACACCTCGGGCTGCACGCGCGAGGGGCTGGATTTTACCGAACAGGCGGCGGCGTTCCGGGCCGCGGGGGCGCATGTCCTTGGCATCTCCAGGGACAGCGTGGCCAGCCACGACAGGTTCCGCGACAAGCACGGGCTGGGAATTCCGCTCTTGTCGGACGCCGACGGCGATGTCTGCGAACGCTACGGCGTGTGGAAGGAAAAGAACATGTACGGGCGCAGGTTCATGGGCATCGAGCGTACCACCGTGCTGATCGGGGGCGACGGCCGCGTGGTCCGGGTCTGGCCCAGGGTCAAGGTCGCCGGGCATGCCGAGGCGGTGCTCGAGGCGGTTCGTGCCCTTTGACCCGCTGCACTGGCGGGCGGCGGCCGGCCCG
>CAZNMK010000386.1:0-3136 GCA_964574045.1 uncultured Roseovarius sp.
ACGACATCACCGGCTGGATCCTGGAACTCGACCGCGGCCGCGGCATCCCCTACGAGGGCAACTACTCCTCGTGGCTGGATCAGAAGGCCAGGCGCCTCGAACAGGAGGCGCGCGAGGACAAGAGCCGCCAGAAGACGCTCGAGCGCGAGCTTGAGTGGATGCGCCAGGGGGCGAGGGCGCGACAGGCCAAGCAGAAGGCGCGGATCAACGCCTATAACGAACTCGCCGGCCAGTCCGAACGCGAACGGGTCGGCCGCGCCCAGATCGTCATTCCCAACGGCCCGCGCCTCGGCGCCAAGGTGATCGAGGTCGAGGGGCTGAAAAAGCACATGGGCGACAAGCTCCTGATCGAGGATCTGTCGTTCTCGCTGCCGCCGGGCGGCATCGTCGGCGTGATCGGGCCCAACGGCGCCGGCAAGACCACGCTTTTTCGCATGCTAACCGGGCAGGAAGAGCCCGACTCCGGCATCATCGAATACGGCGATACCGTCAAGCTGGCCTATGTCGACCAGTCGCGCGACGATCTCAAGGACGGCGAGACGGTGTGGGAGGCGATCTCGGGCGGCGCCGAGGTGATCGAGCTGGGCGATGCGAAAATGAACAGCCGCGCCTATTGCGGGGCGTTCAACTTCAAGGGCGGCGACCAGCAGAAGAAGGTGTCGCTCCTCTCGGGGGGCGAGCGCAACCGCGTGCACATGGCGCGGCTCCTGAAGGAGGGCGGCAACGTCATCCTGCTCGACGAGCCGACCAACGACCTCGACGTCGAGACGCTGAGGGCGCTCGAGGACGCGCTGGTGGATTTCGCCGGCTGCGCGGTGGTGATCAGCCACGACCGCTTTTTCCTCGACCGCATCTGCACCCACATCCTCGCCTTCGAGGGCGAGGCGCATGTCGAGTGGTTCGAGGGCAATTTCGACGATTACGAGGACGACAAGAAACGCCGGCTGGGCCCGGACGCGCTGGAACCGAAGCGCATCAAGTACAAGAAGTTCGTGAGGTAAGGGCGCAAGACGGCTCGCGCCGCCAACGGCAGGCCGGGCTCCCCCCTTCCGCGGCGGCGCGCAAATCCCCGTGGGGGGCAAAGCTGCCGAGGTTACGCCGGGCGGTCGTCGCCGTCGCTCATGTCGGCGATCTTGCCGGGATTGAACAGGTTTGCCGGGTCCAGCGCCGCCTTGATGCGGGCCATGAACGGCAGGGCGGGGCCGAATTCGCGTTCCAGGTAGCGCCGCTTTCCCTGGCCGATGCCGTGCTCGCCGGTGCAGGTGCCGTCGAGCGAGATCGCGAGATCGTTGAGCCAGCCGATATAGGCCTCGGCCGCCGCCATCTCGGCCGCGCTGTCGGGATCGACCAGGATCAGGTGATGGAAGTTGCCGTCCCCGACATGGCCGGCGATGGGCGCGCAGAGGCCCATTTCGGCCACCCTGGCCTCGGCCGCGGCGAGGCATTCGGCCAGCCGCGAGATCGGCACGCAGACGTCGGTGCTGATCGCCTTCGTGCCCGGCCGCAGCGCCGAGCAGGCCCAGAAGACATCGTGCCGCGCCTGCCACAGGCGCGAGCGATCCTTGGGCGTTTGCGCGGCGGCGAACGCGCTGCCGCCCTCGTCGCCGGCGATGTCGCGAAAACCGGCGGCGGTTTCGGCAACCCCGGCGGGGGTGCCGTGGAATTCGCAGATCAGCATCGGCGTCTCGGGCAGGTCGAGACCCGAATAGGCGTTGACGGCGCCCACGGTCTGCGCGTCCATCAGTTCCATCCTTGCCACCGGCAGGGCGCATTGCAGCGCGGCGATGGCGGCCCGGCAGGCCGCCTCGGTGCTGGGAAAGCTGCACCGCAGGGCCTGGATCGCCTCGGGGATGCCATGCAGGCGCAGGGTCAACTGGGTGACGATGCCCAGCGTCCCCTCGGCGCCGATCAGCAGCCGCGTCAGGTCGAGCCCGGCCGAGGATTTGCGCGCCCGCGCGGCGGTGCGTATCTCGGTTCCGTCCGCCATCACCGCGCGCAGCGACAACACGGCGTCGCGCATCGTGCCGTAGCGCACGGCGGTGGTGCCCGAGGCCCGGGTCGAGGCCATCCCGCCCAGGGTCGCGTCGGCGCCGGGGTCGAGCGGAAAGAAGAGGCCGGTATCGCGCAGATGGGTGTTGAGCTGCGAGCGCGTGACCCCGGGCTCGACGATGCAGTCCATGTCCTCGGCATTGACCGCGACGATGCGGTTCATCCGTGTCATGTCGACGCAAACGCCGCCGAAGGGCGCGTTGACCTGCCCCTCCAGCGATGTGCCGGCGCCGAACGGGATGACCGGCACGCCCGCCGCGGCGCACAGACGGACGATGCGCGACACCTCGTCCGCCGTCTCGGGCCAGACCACGATGTCGGGGGGCTGGGTGCGCAGCCAGGTGGTGGTGGCGCCGTGCTGTTCGCGCACTGCCGCGCCGGTCTGGACGCGCTCGCCCAGAACCTCGCCCAGCCGGTCGCGCAGCGCCGCAAGCCGCGTGTCAGCCATCGTGCAACCCGGCCGCGCGCGCCGCGCGCAGCACCTCGCCCGAGCGCACCAGCCCGGCGGCGGTTTCAAGCCGCGGATAAAGCACGGCGTCGCGGCTCAGATGGTCGATGGGCCGCCCGTCGCTGGCCGCGGTCCCGCGCAGCAGGTCCAGCACCGCGCGGCTGACCGGCGACAGGATCGCGGCGTCGCGCTGGCGCTCGGCGAGGCGCAGTTCCAGCGCCTGCGCGGCCATCAGGATCTCGATCCCGATTACGTTGAGGATGTTGAAGACGATCTGGCGGGCGTGCCGGCCGGCGTTGTTGGCCATCGACACGTGGTCCTCCTGGTTCGAGCAGGTGGGGATCGAATCGACGCTGTCGGGATGGGCCAGGGTCTTGCAGTCCGACACCAGCGCGGCGGCCAGGTATTGCGGCAGCATGTAGCCGCAATCCATGCCGATGTGATCGCTTTTGACCAGCATGTCCGGCAGCCCGCGGTTGAGCGTGCCGTCGTTGAGCCGAAAGAGCCGGCGTTCCGCGATGTTGCCGATCTCGGTCACCGCGATCGACAGGAAGTCGGCGGCGAAGGCGATGTATTCGGCGTGGAAGTTCCCGCCCGAGACCGCCTTGAGCTTGCGCCCCGGCAGCGCGTCGGCAAAGA
>CAZNMK010000387.1:0-3136 GCA_964574045.1 uncultured Roseovarius sp.
AGATGCTGCCGGCGGGCTCCAACCCCGATCAGTTCGTCCTCACACTGCCGCTGGCGGACGGGCAGCAGGGGCTGGCGATCCTGTCGTTCCTGGGCGGGTTCAGCTCGGCCACTTCGATGGTGATCGTGGCCGCGATCGCCCTCTCGACGATGGTGTCGAACCATATCGTGATGCCGATCTGGCTGCGGTTCACCGGTGGCAGCGCGATGATCTCGGGCGATGTGCGCCATGTGGCGCTGCTGGCGCGGCGGCTGGCGATCGCGTTCATCCTGTTCCTGGGCTATGCTTATTTCCGGCTGTCGGGCGGCGGCGAGGCGCTGGCGGCGATCGGCCTCATCTCGTTCGTCGGCGCGGCCCAGTTCCTGCCGGCGCTGATGGGCGGGCTGGTCTGGCGCGGGGCGACGCGGGCGGGCGCACTCGCGGGGCTCAGCATCGGGTTCGTGCTGTGGCTCTACTGCCTCTTCCTGCCCAGCTTCGGGCCTGGCGCGGTGCTGCCGCAGGAGTTGCTGGAACAGGGGCCGCTCGGCATCGGCTGGCTGCGTCCGCAGGCTCTCTTCGGGACCGAGGCGATGGACCCGGTGATCCACGCCGTACTCTGGAGCCTGCTGCTCAATGCCGGCGCCTTTGTCGTGGTGTCGCTCTTCACGCTGCCCGAACCGCTCGAGCGGTTGCAGGGGGCGCAGTTCGTCGATGTCTTTCAGCACTCGGCGACGCCGGGCAGCTGGTCCGGGGGGCTGGCGCAGTCCGAGGATCTGCTGATCATGGCGCAGCGGATCATGGGCGGGACGGAGGCGCAGGCGCTCTTTGCCGAAGAGGCCCGCCGCCAGGGGCTGGCCGGCTATCTGCCCGAACCCACGCCCGATTTCCTGCAGACGCTCGAGCGCGTTCTGGCGGGGTCCGTGGGGGCGGCGACGGCGCATGCGATGATCAGCCAGATCGTCGGCCGCGCCACGGTGTCGGTCGAGGACCTGATGGCGGTGGCCGACGAGGCGGCGCAGATCATGGAGTATTCCAGCCGGCTCGAGGCCAAGACCGAGGAACAGGCCCGCACCGCGCGGCAGCTGCGCGAGGCCAACGAGAAGCTGACCCAGATTTCGCTGCAGAAGGACGCCTTCCTCAGCCAGATCAGCCACGAGTTGCGCACGCCGATGACCTCGATCCGGGCGTTTTCCGACATCCTGCGCGAAAGCGACGGCCTGGACGAGGCGGCGCGCAGCAAGTACGCCTCGATCATCCTCGACGAGGCGATCCGCCTGACCCGGCTTCTGGACGATCTGCTCGACGTCAGCGTGCTGGAGAACGGGCAGGTGGTGCTGAGCGCCCAGACCGGGACGCTGGCGGATGTCCTCGACCGTTCGGTCGCGGCCGCGGGCGGGTCGGGACGGCTGGACATCCGCCGCGACCGCGAGGCGGAAAACGTGGTTCTGCACACCGATTTCGACCGCCTGGCTCAGGTCTTTATCAATCTCATCGCCAATGCGGCCAAGTATTGCGATGCCGAACCGCCGAGGCTGAGCATCGTGCCCCAGGTCGAGAGCGGCCGGATGATCGTGGATTTCATCGACAACGGGTCGGGCATCCCGACCGACCAGCACGCGGTGATCTTCGAGAAGTTTTCGCGCATCGGCCAGACCAGGGCCGACGGGGCCGGGCTCGGCCTGGCCATCTGCCGCGAGATCATGGCGCGGCTGGGCGGCGAGATCGCCTACCTGCCGGGACAGGACGGCGCCGCCTTTCGCGTCACGCTGCCCGTGGGCCAGGAGGCCGCCGGCAGGGCCGCGCAGTAGGGCACGGGTAAAGGGGTTGGTAACCACGGCCCGCTAACCTGCGGCCGGCAGGCCCCCGGGGTCACGTTGTCGCGGCGCAAGGCATGTCAGACCTGGATAACAGCACCGTCATTCATCGCAAGGCCCGGCGGGGGCGGGCCGATTTCGACGCCCGCGCGATGTCGCCCTCGCGCGCCCTGCGGCTGGCGTTCGAGATGTCGGCCGACCGGCTGTTCGGGCTGGCGCTGAGCGTCCGCGCGGTCGAGCAGCGGCGCCTTGCCGCCGCCGCGCTCGGCGACGAGGCCGACGATGGCGGCCTGATCGTGCTGCTCGACGGGCCGGGCGGGGCGCGGGGCGCGGCGCTTTTCGACGCGCCCTTGGTGCAGGCGCTGATCGAGGTGCAGACCACCGGGCGCGTCCGCCCCGGCCCGCCGCCCGCCCGCGCCTTTACCGGCACCGATGCGGCGATGACCGCGCCGCTGATCGACGCGGCGATGCGCCGTTTCGCGGACCTCATGGCCGGGGCCGAAGCCGGGGCGGAAGGCGATGGCGGCCCCCCGACCGGGCCCGAGGGACAGCCGGGCCGCTTTCGCTTTGGCGACCGGGTGGCGGATGCGCGCGCGCTGGCGCTGGCGGTCGGGGATGGCGATCTCGATCTTTTTCGCCTGACCGTCGATATCGGCGGCGGGGTGCATGCCGGGACGCTGGCGGTGGTCCTGCCGCCGGGTGCCGGCCTGCCGCCCGATCCCGGCGGCACCGCCGAGGCCGGCGGCAGCTTCGATCTGGCTGCCGTTGCGCTGGGCGTTCCGGTCGTTCTCGACGCGGTGCTGGCGCGGATCAGGCTGCCGCTGGCCGATATCTGTGCGCTGAAGCCCGGCACGATCCTGCCGGTCGGTGCCGCCGCCATCGGCCAGGCCGAACTGGTCGCCGCCGGCGGCCACGTCGCGGCGCGGGCGCGGCTGGGGCAGATGCACGGGTTTCGCGCGCTGCGGCTTGCGGGTCCTGCCCTGGCCGCGGGGCAGGGCATGCCGGAGCACGCCGCCGAGCCGGGCACGCCCGCCTTGCCGCCGGTGCCCGCCGGGGGCGCACCCCGGGCACCCGCGTCGGGGGCAGGTCGCGCGGCCCCGCCCCGACCTGCCGACCGACCGCAACCGCAGCCGCCCGACCTGACCGGCCAGCCCGAGATGGAAGAGAGCTGATCAGAGCCGGTTCACCGGCACCTTCAGGAACACGCCGCCATCGTCGTCGGCGGGCGGCATCCGGCCCGCGCGCATGTTGACCTGCAGCGACGGGATGATCAGCCTTGGCATCGGCAGCGTCGCGTCGCGCTCGTCGCGCATCCGCACGAAACCGGCCTCGTCGCGCCCGGC
>CAZNMK010000388.1:0-3122 GCA_964574045.1 uncultured Roseovarius sp.
CGCACCGGCGAGTGATGGCGCCAGCCTGCCCGGGGATGCGGGCCGGTCTTTGCCATCAACCCGAACCGCCCCGTTAACGGGCGCGCGCGCGCGCACGGCCGCACGGCTTTGGCCGGCAACGGTCAGTGACAGCAGGAAAGAAACCCCCGCCGGAATCCGGCGGGGGGAGGGCAAGATGCGGTTCTGCTCCGGCCGGTCTCAGCCGTGCAGCGCCTCGTATTTGGCCATGAGTTCATCCTCGCTCTCCTCCCATTCGGGATCGGCAACGATGCACTCCTCCTCGGGACAGACGAGCTGGCATTGCGGCTCGTCCTCGGCGCCGACGCATTCGGTGCACTTGAACGGGTCGATCACGTAGATCGGATCACCCGGGGTGATCGCCTCGTTGGGGCATACCGGCACGCAGGCGTCGCAGGCGGTGCAGTTCTCCATGATTCTGAGCGCCATGAACTTGTCTCCTTTTTCTGTATCATGAAGCCTTGAGCAATGTGCCGGATTCGGCAAGTCTTTGATGCCGGAACGCGCCCCAGAGCGCCGCGCCGATGGCGCCGGCATAGATCGAGTCGGGGTGGCTCGCGACCTCGCATTCCATGCCCCGCATCTTGCCCAGCTCCTCGCGCATGGCCTCGACCAGCCCGTCATCCTGCGCCAGCCCGCCGGTGACCAGCACCCGCTTGCCGTTGGCGCCGATGGACTTCAGCAGCCGCGCCAGGCGGCTGGCCATGCTGAGATGGATGCCCTTGAGGATGTTGGGCGAAGTGATCCCGCGCGAGACCATGTTGATGACGTCGGTTTCCGCGAGCACCGCGCAGATGCTCGACACCTCCTCGGGGTTGTCGGCCTGCTTGGAAAGCTCGCCGATCTCGTCCTGGGCGATGCCCAGGTAGCGCGCGATGTTCTCGAGGAACTGTCCAGAGCCGGACGCGCACTGGCTGGTCATCTTGTACTTCTCGACCTTGCCGCGATCGTCGGTGACGATGGCGCGACCGTGCAGCGCGCCGCAATCGAGCATCGCCTGCGCCGCCGGATCGAGATGCCGGGCCCCGCGCGCATGCGTGGTCATCGAATAGAAGTGCCCGGTATGGAAGGGGATCGATTCGCCCTCGCCGGTGGTGGCGATATAGTCGAGATCCTCTTGCTTGAGCCCGGCATCCTGGAGGGTCTGCTCGAACGCCTCGCGCGCCAGTTCCAGCGGGTCGCGCTGGCGGATGCGCATCAGCGAGCGCGACAGCCACTCCTCCTTGCCGTTCTCGACCCGGAAGACCGCGGCCTTGACCGCGCCGGTGCCCACGTCAATCCCTGCTGCCAGTGTCATGCCACGGCTCCTTTCTCTATGTCGTCCTCGATGCCTTCCATGCGGCCCTCTGCGGCACGGCGGGCGAATTCGGCGCCGCCAAGCGCGCCGGTGTAGATCGAGTCGGGGTTGATGTTGATCGTCACCTCCCCGTAGTTCTCGCTGATGAGCTTTCGCAGTTCGCGCACCGCGGCCTCGTTCTTGGCCACGCCGCCGGTAAAGGTGAACTCGTCGGCCACCCCGCCCGAACGCGACAGGATCGACATCGAGCGCAGGATGATGGCCCGGTGCAGACCGGCGAGAATGTCCTCGCGCCGCTCGCCCAGCGCCAGCCGGTCGCGCAGCTCGGCGCCGGCGAAGACGGTGCAGGTCGAGTTGATGCGCGAGGGCTTGTCGGACTTCAATGCCATCGGCCCCAGCTCGTGCAGGCCCATGTTCATCTCGTCGGCGATATAGCCCAGGTAACGCCCGGTGCCGGCGGCACAGCGGTCGTTCATCTGGAAATTCTCGACGATGCCCTGGGCGTTGATCTGGATGCCCTTGGTGTCCTGCCCGCCGATATCCAGAACGGTGCGGGTGTTGGGATACATCATGTGCGCCCCCAGCCCGTGGCACAGGATCTCGGACCGGATATGCTCCTTGGGGAAGGGCAGCGTCACGCGGCCATAGCCGGTGCCGACGACATAGGTTTCCTCGAGCTCGATATCCAGCATCCCGTCGATGCGCGACAAGAGCTCGGCATCGGCATCGGCCTGCGACACGTCGCCGGCGCGCACCCGGTCGAGGGCGCGGCGGAACTTTTCGTTCAGGCTGCCCGAGGGCGGGCGGTTCTCGACCGCGATGATCGACTTGTCGTAGACATTGAGCATCAGGTCATAAGAGAGCCCCGCCTCGCGCGCGACATTCTCGGCGTGCTCCAGGTAACGCGAACCGGCGATGTCGCGGAAGAAGTCCGACTTGCGTTCGGCATCGGGGCCGAACATCGCCGGGGCCTCTTCGCGCAGCCTGCGGAACACCTCGGTCAGGGCCTCCTTGACCGCCGCCGCCTGTTTTTCGAAGCGCTCGCCGCGAACCTGTCTGACGCAGGTCTCCTCGAGGTCGGCGAGCTGTTCGAGGAACTGTTCCAGCCGGAACGAGCGCTCCAGATCGGCGAGGAAGGTCTCGACATCCGCGTTGCCGCCCTCGCCGCCGAAGGCGCGGCGAAAGAGGGTGAAGCGGGCGTCGATCTGCGCCTCCTGCTTGGCCACGCTGCACGCGGTGTCGTAGTTCGAGCGCGAGTTGGTGATGCCGCGGCCGATCACGTCGCCCGCCTCATCGAGCAGGATCGCCTTGGTGGTGGTCGATCCCAGATCAATGCCAACATAGGTTTTCATGCTGCCGTCTCCTTTTTCGCGCCACTGCGCTTTTGTTCGATCATCTGGAAATAGCTTTCGAGACGGTTCTTGACGTTGGCCGCCGAGAAATAGCGCGGGTCGACAAGGTCGGTCTCGACGAATGCCGCCGGCTTGCCGGTGCGCTTTTCGACCTCGCGCATGATCAGCAGTTGCCCGGCCGAGAAGCTGTTGCAGCTCTTGATCGAGTTGATCAGCAGGCCGTCGGCCTCGTATTCCTCGATGTAGCGGCACAGCATGTCGATGCGCATCGGCAGGCTGCGGTTGGTGTAGACGCCGAGGCAGTATTCGGCGAGCGTCTCGAGCGGCCGGTCGGGATCGTGGCGGAAGCCGAAATCGTAGGTGCCGCCGACCTTGGTGTAGGACGAGGCGACCACGGTCGCGCCTTCCTCGTAGAACATCTTCCAGAACTGGCGGAAGCTGGTGTAGTTGGGCGG
>CAZNMK010000389.1:0-3114 GCA_964574045.1 uncultured Roseovarius sp.
GGATAGGTCTTGGAGACTCCCTGCATGTGATAGACGTATTTCTGCGCCATGAGCCCTGGTTCCTTCCACTCGGATCGGGCGCATGTAACCGCCCGGCGCAGGGAATTCAAATGGCGAAACGCATGCCGCCGCGCGCCCCGGACTTCATCTTGCTCCAAATACTCCCGCCCCGGGCGAACCGATGCCTTCCACGGGCGCGCCGGCCCCATGGGTGCCGAAACCGCTGGACAGGGTGGCGACCATGCGGCCAAAGAGGGGCCATGCGCCAGCCGCTCCCCCTCGTGCGCCCCGGACAGGCGGTCGGGCTTCTGGGCGGGTCGTTCGATCCGCCGCATCAGGGCCATGTCCATATCAGCCGCGAGGCGCTCAGGCGTTTCGCGCTCGACCGCGTGTGGTGGCTCGTGAGCCCCGGCAACCCGCTGAAATCGCGCGGGCCGGCGCCGCTCGCGCGCCGGATGGCGGCCTGCCGCGCGGTTCTGGATCATCCGCGCATGGCAGTGAGCGATTTCGAGGCCCGCGCCGGCACCCGCTACACCGCCGAGACCGTCGCGGCGCTGCAGGCGGCGCGGCCCGGCGTGCGGTTCGTCTGGCTGATGGGCGCCGACAACCTGGCGCAGCTCCACCTGTGGCAGGACTGGCGAGAGATCGTCGAACGGGTGCCGCTGGGCATCCTGGCCCGGCCCGGACAGCGGATTTCGGCGCGCATGTCGAGGGCCGCGCGCATCTATGCCCATGCCCGGATATGCCCGTCCCAGAGCCGCCTGCTGGCCCGGGCGCGGGCGCCGGCATGGTGTTTCGTCAACGTGCCGATGCGCGGCATATCGTCGACCGAACTGCGGGCGGCGGGCAACTGGCACGAAACCGGCGGCGATTGAGTATGGCCGTATGTGCAATTCGCATTGTCTGAGCGAAACGCCGTGGCATAATTAGGCATATGCTCAAACGTGTTTCGAGACGGGTATTTCTGGGTGGCGCATTCGCGGGGCTCGCCGGGCTGGGCTGGGCTGGGGCCCCGGACGTGTCCTTGCGGCCAAGGGTCCGGCCGGCCGGGTTCGACGCGTGGACGGGGCCGCCGCCGGACGGGCTGATCGGCGCGGCGCGGCTGGGCGGGCGTGTCACCTATGCCGTGGCCGATGTCGCCACCGGCCGGGTTCTGGAAAGTCATGGCGGCGGTCTCGGCCAGCCGCCGGCGAGCGTGACCAAGGTGATCACCGCGCTATACGCGCTCGACGTCCTCGGGCCGGGGTTCCGGTTCGAGACGCGGCTCCTGGCCGCCGGTCCGCTGCGTGACGGGGTCGTCGATGGCGACCTGATCCTTGCCGGCGGCGGCGATCCGGCGCTGGATACCGATGCGCTGGCCGACATGGCCGCGCGGCTCAAGGCCGCCGGCGTGCGCGAGGTTCGCGGCAAGCTCAGGGTCTGGTCCGGCGCGCTGCCCTATCAGCGCGTGATCGACCCCTCGCAACCCGAGCATGTAAGCTACAATCCCTCGGTTTCGGGGCTGAACCTGAACTACAACCGGGTGCATTTCGAATGGAAGCAGGCCGGCGGCGGCTACAGCGTGGCGATGGATGCGCGCTCGGCCCGCTACCGCCCCGAGGTGCGGGTCGCGCGGATGACCGTCGCGCCGCGCGATCTGCCGGTCTACACCTATGCCGACCGTGGCGATCACGACGCCTGGACCGTGGCCAGCGGCGCGCTGGGCGAGGGGGGGTCGCGATGGCTGCCGGTGCGCCGCCCGGCCGCCTATGCGGCCGAGGTGTTTGCCACCTTCGCCCGCGCTCATGGCATCGTCCTGGAACCCGGCCGCCCCCTGGGCAAGGCGCCGGGCGGGCAGGTGCTGGTGACCAGCAAGAGCCCGCCGCTGAACGAGATACTGCGCGGCATGCTGGAATACTCCAACAACCTGACGGCCGAGCTGGTGGGCCTGAGCGCCACCGCGCGGCGGCGCGGGCAACCGGCGCCGCTGTCCATTTCGGCCCGCGAGATGAGCGCCTGGGCCCAGGACCGGCTGCGGATGCCGGGCGCGTATCTGGTCGACCATTCGGGTTTGGGAGAGGCGTCGCGGCTTGGCGCCGCGGCGCTGGCGCGGGCGCTGGCGGGGGTGCATGCCAAGGGCCTGCTCGAACCGCTGCTCAGGGACTTTCCGATGCGCGACGACAACGGCAAGGCGGTGCCGGGCCACCCGGTCGATGTCTCGGCCAAGACCGGCACGCTCTACTTCGTCAGCTCGCTGGCGGGCTATGCCACCGCGCCGGGCAGCCCCGAGCTGGCATTCGCGATCTTCGCCGCCAATGCGGAATTGCGCGAGGGTTACGACCGCAGCACGGGCGAGCGTCCGCCGGGCGCCTATGGCTGGAACCGCCGCGCCAAGAAGCTCCAGCAGGGGCTGATCGAACGCTGGGCGCGGGTCTATGGCAGCTAGATCGCCGGCCAGAAAACCCGAATCGCCTCCTGTCCCTGTTCCGCCCGGCGGCACCGCCGGGCAGCCCCATGCCGAAGGCATGCCTGCGGCACGACCCGCCCCCCCGGGCGGGGGCTGCCCTCGGTCTGTTCGCCGGAGCGTTGCAGATTGACTGGACGATCCTTCAGGGCCGTTTCGCCCGACGCCGCCGCCGTCCCGCCCGGGCCTTTGGGCATGTCGCGCTCGGCCGGAAACACCCGCGCGCCCCGGGGCTGGCCCGGGGCCTCGTTCAACCGGGACAGTGGCCCCGGCTCGGGGGCCGGGGCGGGTAGCGGCCGCCGATCCGGCGCGATACGCCCCTAGCCTTTTTTCAGCACCCGCGCGCCCAGCGTCTCGGCGATCTGTACGGCATTGAGCGCCGCGCCCTTGCGCAGGTTGTCCGAGACGCACCACAGGTTGAGCCCGTTCTCGATCGTCGGGTCCTGGCGGATGCGGCTGACGAAGGTGGCATAGTCGCCGACGCATTCGACCGGGGTGACGTAGCCGCCGGCCTCGCGCTTGTCGATCACCATCACGCCCGGCGCCTCGCGCAGGATGTCGCGCGCCTCGTCCTCGTCGAGAAACTCCTCGAACTCGATGTTGATCGCCTCGGAATGGCCGACGAAGACCGGCACGCGCACGCAGGTCGCCGTGACCTTGATCGCCGGATC
>CAZNMK010000390.1:0-3112 GCA_964574045.1 uncultured Roseovarius sp.
GCCGGCGGCCGGGCGCGGCTGGATCGGCATCACCCCGCGCGGCGCCTACGAGACGCGCGGCGTGACACAGCTGCCGCTGTTGCCGGCATGGCTGTCGCTGCTGCTGGCCTCGGCGCTGATCCTGGGCGGCTGGCTGCGCGAAGGGCGCAGGTGACGGACCGGCTCAGCGCCGCAGTTCGACCCGCACCGCCGTATCCGACCAGCCATCCTGCGAACAGCGGGCGCGGATCACAACCTCGCGCGTGCCGTCGGGGATGGCGACGCCGCTCAGCGACCGGGTAAAGGGTTGCTCGTCCACATGCGGGTGCATCAGTTCGCGGTATCCCAGCCGGCCGCCCCGGGTATCGAGCACCTCCCACCCGTCGGCGTAGTGCTCCCAGCCGGTGTCGGGGTGCAGGACCGTGACATGGAAGTTCCACACCATGCCGGCCTTTTGAGTTTCGACGCGAACGATTTCGGGCGCGCCGGCGAGGGCCGGAAGGGCGAGCGAGGCCATCAGGACGGTATGAAGGATCAGGCGCATGGCCGCACATTAGGGGCGAATCGCCCATGCGGGGGGTCACGTCTGTGTGTGCAAAGCTGCGACGCTGTGGCATGCTGAACGGGCTTGCCGGACGTCAGAATTGGTTATATTAACTTACCAATTTAGGAGACACCGTATGGACATGCCCGCACCCGACCCCGCCATCCTGTCGCTCAAGGCCGAGCTGGTGGCGCGTCTCGGGGCCGTGCTGCCGGCGGATGCGGTGATCGCCGACCCGGCCGAGACCCGCGCCTACGAATGCGATGCGCTGACCGCCTACAGGTGCCCGCCGCTGGCGGTGGTGCTGCCCGCCACCACCGAAGAGGTCTCCGCCGCGCTGGCGATCTGCCACGAGATGGGCGTGCCGGTGGTGCCGCGCGGGGCGGGCACGTCGCTGGCCGGGGGGGCGCTGCCGACCGCCGACAGCGTGATCCTCGGGATCGCGCGGATGAACGCGGTGCTGGAAACCGACTATGACAACCGCTTCGTCCGGGTGCAGGCCGGGCGCACCAACCTTTCCGTGACCGGCGCGGTCGAGGATGAGGGGTTTTTCTACGCCCCGGACCCGTCGAGCCAGCTGGCCTGCGCCATCGCCGGCAATATCGGCATGAACTCGGGCGGCGCGCATTGCCTGAAATACGGCGTCACCACCAACAACCTGATGGGCGTGCGCATGGTGCTGATGGACGGCACCGTGGTCGACCTGGGCGGCGCGCATCTCGATGCCGCGGGGTATGACCTGCTTGGCCTGATCTGCGGCTCGGAGGGGCAGCTGGGCGTCGTCACCGAAGCGACGCTGCGCATCCTGCACAAGCCCGAGGGCGCGCGCCCGGTGCTGATCGGGTTTGAGAGCAGCGAGGTCGCAGGCGCCTGCGTCAGCGACATCATCCGCGCCGGCCTGTTGCCGGTGGCGATCGAATTCATGGACCGCCCCTGCATCCGCGCGACCGAGGCCTTTGCCGGGGCCGGCTATCCCGACTGCGAGGCGCTCTTGATCGTCGAGGTCGAGGGCGCGGAGGCCGAGATCGACGAACAGCTGCAGACCGTGATGGAGATCGCCCGCCGCCACGACCCGGTCGAACTGCGCCAGAGCGGCTCGGACGAGGAAAGCGCGAGGATCTGGCTGGGTCGCAAATCGGCCTTCGGCGCGATGGGGCGGATCAACGACTACATGTGCCTCGACGGCACCATCCCGGTCAGCAAGCTGCCCTTCGTCCTCAAGCGCATCGGCGAGATGTCGCGGGAATTCGGCCTCGACGTGGCCAACGTCTTTCACGCCGGCGACGGCAACATGCATCCGCTGATCCTCTATGACGCCAACAGGCCCGGCGACCTCGAAACCTGCGAGGCGTTCGGGGCGGAAATCCTCAAGCTCTGCGTCGAGGTCGGCGGCTGCCTGACCGGCGAGCACGGCGTCGGCATCGAAAAGCGCGACCTGATGGGCCGCCAGTACGGCCCGGCCGACCTGGCGGCGCAGATGGCAATCAAGGACGTGTTCGACCCCGGCTGGCTGCTGAACCCGGCCAAGGTGTTCCCGCTGGCGGCGGCCCGGGCGCACCGGAGTACCGCCGAATAGGGGGCGCTGCCCCCGCCCGCGCCCCCTGCGGGGCCGCGGCCTCCCCCGGAGTTGTCGAGGCAAGATGAAGATACTGAGACCCGAGAGCGAGGCCGAACTGGCCGGGATCGTCAGGGACGCGCGCGGACCGCTGGCGGTGCGCGGCGGCGGCACGCGACCGCTGGGCCGGACGGTCGAGGGGCAGGCGCTGAGCGTGAGCGGCCTGAGCGGCATCGAGCTTTACGAGCCCGGCGCGCTGACGCTGGTGGTGCGCGCCGGTACCGCGGTCAGCGAGGTCGATGCGGTGCTGGCCGCCGAGGGCCAGCGGCTGGCGTTCGAGCCGATGGATCATCGCGGGCTCTTGGGCACCACGGGCACGCCCACCATCGGCGGCGCGATCGCCGCCAATGTCTCGGGGCCCCGGCGCATCCAGGTCGGGGCGGCGCGCGATTTCCTGCTCGGCGTTCGATTCGTCGACGGGCGCGGCGAGACGATCCGCAATGGCGGGCGGGTGATGAAGAACGTGACCGGCTACGACCTGGTCAAGCTCATGGCAGGCAGTCTCGGCACGCTTGGGGTGCTGACGGAACTGGCGCTGAAGGTGCTGCCGGCCAGCCGGGCCGCCGCCGTGCTGCTGTGCGAGGGGCTGGGCGACACGGCGGCGGTGGCGGCGCTGTGCCGGGCGCTGGGCTCGCCTTTCGAGGTCAGCGGCGCGGCGCATCTGCAAAAGGGTATGGACGGCGCGCCGGTGACGATGATCCGGCTGGAGGGCACCGAGGCATCGGTTGCCTACCGCGCCGGCGAGCTGCGCAAGCTGCTGGCGAAGCATGGCGCATTCACGACCGAGACCGACCCCGAGCGCACCGCCGCCGGCTGGCGATACATCCGCGATGTCGAGCCGTTTCACGGCCGCGCGGGCGATGTCTGGCGGCTGTCCGTGAAGCCCACCGACGCCCCCGGCATCGTCGCCGGGATCGAGGGCGCCGAGGCGGTCTATGACTGGGGCGGCGGCCTTGTCTGGCTGCTGGTGCCCG
>CAZNMK010000391.1:0-3110 GCA_964574045.1 uncultured Roseovarius sp.
ACGCCGTCGCGCCCGGTCGCGGCGCTGGCGGTGATCCTGGCGATTACCCTGGTCGACATGCTGATCAACGCCATCCTTACGCCCTATACCTGGATGATCGCCGGGGCCGTGCTGGGTTATTGCGAACGCGAGATGCCGCGCGCCGCCGCGCCGGGGCCGGGCACGCGCGGACCGCGGCCGGTGCTGTCCTGAGGGCCGGCAGGGCGACGGAATCACCCGCGGCACCGGGGCCATGACGGGGTTTGTTTCCGATTCGCGAACAATTTGGAGCCAAATCGGAAATCGTCGCCCCAATTTCGCCACTATCGCTATGCGGGTATTTTGACTTTTTACTTAATTTCAATAAGTTACAAGGTCTATCTTGGCGTGACGTCACGACGGAATAGCCTAGGCTGCCTCGCAAATGCGATGCTTTGCAGTGGGGGAATGGGATCACTTCGGACGAGGCGGAAATGAGCAACCGGCATTCGGATGCACGGCAACAGGAGGCCATCGCCATCGTCGGCATGGCGCTCAAGGTGCCGGGCGCGCAGTCGGTCGACGCCTACTGGCGCAACCTGGCCGCCGGCGTCGAAAGCGTCGAACGGCTGGACGAGGCCGCGCTCGCGGCCGCCGGCGAACGGCCCGAGGTCATGGCCGACCCCAACTATGTGCCCGCCGCCGCCCGGCTCGAGGGCTACGACCGCTTCGACGCCGAGTTCTTCGGCTTCGGCCCCAGGGACGCGGCCATTCTCGACCCCCAGCACCGCAAGTTCCTCGAAGTCTGCTGGGAGGCGATGGAACAGGCCGGGCGCGTGCCATCGCGCCAGGGCGGCGATGTCGGCGTCTTCGCCGGCTGCGGCATGGGCAGCTATTTCTGGTTCAACATCTGCTCCAACCCCGACCTGATCGACGAGGTCGGCATGTTCCTGCTGCGCCACACCGGCAACGACAAGGATTTCATGGCCACCCGCGCCAGCCATGTCTTCGACCTCACCGGGCCGAGCCTGGGGCTGCAGACCGCCTGCTCGACCTCGCTCGTGGCGGTGCACTATGCCTGCGAGGCGCTGCGCGCGGGGCAATGCGGCATGGCGCTCGCGGGCGGCTCAACCATCGAGCTGCCGCAGGGGCGCGGCTATGTCTTCAAGGAAAACGAGATCCTCTCGCCCGACGGGCATTGCCACGCCTTCGACCGCCGCGCGCGGGGCACCGTGTTCGGCAGCGGCGCGGGCGTGGTGGCGCTGCGACGCCTTTCCGACGCGCTGGCCGACGGCGATCCGATCTGGGCGGTGATCCGGGGCTCGGCGGTCAACAACGACGGGGCGGCCAAGGCGGGCTATCTGGCGCCCAGCGTCGACGGGCAGGCGGCGGCGGTCGCCGCTGCGATCGAGGCCGCCGGCGTCAGCGCCGACAGCATCGGCTATGTCGAATGCCACGGCACCGGCACCTACCTGGGCGACCCCATCGAGGTGGCGGCGCTGACCGAAGCGTTCCGCCGCAGTAGCGACCGCACCGGCTTTTGCCGCATCGGGTCGGTCAAGACCAATATCGGCCATCTCGATACCGCCGCCGGGGTGGCGGGGCTGATCAAGGCGGCGCTGGCGCTGCACGAGGGCGCGATCCCGGCAAGCCTCAATTTCGAGACCCCAAACCCGGCGATCGAATTCGAGACGAGCCCGTTTCGCGTCTGCGACCGGCTGACCGACTGGCCAAAGGGCGAGACGCCCCGCCGCGCCGGGGTCAATTCGCTGGGCGTGGGCGGCACCAACGCCCATGTCATCCTCGAAGAGGCGCCGGCGCGCACCGCATCCGAAGAGGCTGACTGGCCCTTTCACGTCCTTTGCCTCTCGGGGCAGAGCAAGGCCGCGCTGGACGCCAACGGGCAAGGGCTGGCCGCGCATCTGCGCGCGCATCCCGACCAGCCGCTCGCCGACATCGCCTATACGCTGAAAGAGGGGCGCGAGGGGTTCGCGCATCGCCGCGTGCTGGTGGCCGGGAGCCATGACGAGGCCGCCGAGCTGCTGGAAAGCGGCGATCCGCGCCGGGTCTTCACCCACAGGGCCACCGGAGGCGCGCCCGATGTGGTGTTCATGTTCCCCGGCGGCGGCGCGCAGTACACAGGCATGGCGCGCGACCTCTACGAGACCGAGCCGGTCTTTGCCGAATGGATGGACCGCGGGCTGAAGCACCTGCAAGGCCGGATCGACCATGACATCCGCGCGCTCTGGCTGCCCGAACCGCAGGCGCGCGAGGCCGCCGAGACCGCGCTGCGAAAACCATCGGTGCAACTGCCGCTGATCATGATCGTGGAATACGCGCTGGCGCAGCTCTGGATGTCGTGGGGCATCCGCCCCGCCGCGCTGATCGGGCATTCGATGGGCGAAAACACCGCCGCCGCGCTCGCGGGCGTGATGCGACTCAATGACTGCATCGACCTGGTGGCGCTGCGCGGGCGGCTCTTTGACCGGGTGCCGCCGGGCGGCATGCTGAGCGTGCCGCTGACGCAGGCCGAGCTGGAGGCGCCGATCGGCCCCGATCTGGACATCGCCAGCATCAACGCGGACGGGCTCTGCGCCGTATCCGGCCCGAACGACGCGCTGGAACGGCTGCAGGCCAAGCTGGCCGCGCGCGGGGTCGAGTGTCAGCGCGTCGCCATCGACATCGCCGCGCATTCGCACATGCTCGACCCGATCCTGCCCGAGTTCCGCGCCTTTCTCGACCGGCTCGAGCTTGCGCCGCCCGAAATCCCGTTCATCTCGAACCTGAGCGGCGACTGGATCGCGGCCGATCAGGCCACCGACCCCGCCTATTGGGCCGGGCAGCTGCGCAACTGCGTGCGTTTCGCCGACGGCCTGGCGACGCTGGCGGAGCGGCCCGACCGGGTGTTCTTCGAGGTCGGGCCGGGCCAGGCGCTGAGTTCTCTGGCGCGGATGCAGGACGCCATCGCCCCCGACCGGGTGCTGAGCGCCCTGCGCCACCCCGACGACGACATCGCCGACGACAGGCACCTGCTAGCCACGGTCGGGCGGTTCTGGGCCGCCGGGGTCGAGGCCGACTGGGAACAGGTCTGGGGCGAGGCGCGGCGCAACCGCGTCGTCCTGCCGACCTATGCGTTCCAGACCGCGCGATAT
>CAZNMK010000392.1:0-3104 GCA_964574045.1 uncultured Roseovarius sp.
CCTGCCGACGACGGCGTCGGTCGATGTGCTGATCTGCCCGCCCGCCACCCTGCTGGCCGAGGCAGCGGCGCGCGCCGCCGGCACCGCGCTGACGATCGGCGCCCAGGATTGTCATTTCGCCGCCGCCGGCGCCCATACCGGCGACATCTCGGCGCCGATGCTCGCCGACGCCGGTGCCCGCGCCGTCATCCTCGGCCATTCCGAACGGCGCGCCGACCATGGCGAGACCAGCGAGACGGTGCGCCGCAAGGCCGAGGCGGCGCAGGCGGCGGCGCTGGTCGCCATCGTCTGCGTGGGCGAGACCGAGGCCGAACGCGACAACGGCACCGCGCTCGACGCGGTCGCCCGCCAGCTCGCCGGATCCCTTCCCGACACCGCCACCGCCGCCAACACCGTCATCGCCTATGAACCGGTCTGGGCCATCGGCACCGGCCGGGTGCCCGATACCGCCCAGATCGCCGAAATGCACAGCCGTCTGCGCGCCTGTCTCGCGGACCGGCTGGGCGCGGACGCGGCCGGCGGCATCCGCATCCTATACGGCGGGTCGGTCAAGCCCGGCAACGCCGCCGAGATATTCGCCACGCCCGACGTCGACGGCGCGCTGGTCGGGGGCGCGTCGCTGAAAGCGCGGGATTTCATTCCCATCGTCGACGCCCTCGCCGCCGCCGGCTGACGCCGCCGGGCGTTGGCGCCACAAACGGCTCTGCGGGGACCGGCTCCCCCGGCTGCTCAGACCGGCAGAACGGTCGTCGACTTGATCTCCTCCATCGACAGGAGCGCGGTGACGGTATGCACCTTCACCTCGGCGATCAGCGCCTGGTAGAACTCGTCATAGGCGCGGGCATTGGGCACGACCACCTTGAGGATATAGTCGATGTCGCCCGCGAGGCGGTGTGCCTCCAGCACCTCGGCGCGGCCCCTGAGCGCCTCGAGAAACCGCGCCTGCCATCCGGCATCGTGTTCCGAGGTGCGGATCAGCACGAAGAAGCAGGCCTCGAACCCCAGCTTGCCGGCATCCAGCAGATAGGTCTGGCCGCGGATCACCCCGCCTTCGCGCATCTTGCGGATGCGGTTCCAGACCGGGGTCTTGGAACTGCCGACTGCGCGGGCGATCTCGTCCAGCGACCGGCCGCCGTCGTGCTGCAGCTCCATGAGGATTTTCCGATCCAGCGCGTCGAGACGAACAGCCATTCCGGTTTCTTCCTTTTGCTGGAACGCCCCCGATGCCCGCAGGCATATACAGAACGTTCGTTCTTATTTCTGCCGGTATATGGCGTGTTTCCGGGAATATTTTCTATATTGGCACCAGAGTCAATCCAATTGCAAAAGGACCGCCCGCGTCATGGCCCGTGCCTTTACCCCCAAGGTCGTCACCGCCAATGCCCTGATCGAGGGCGACGTCGTCTATCTCGCCGCCGACGACGCCTGGGTGCGTCACCTTCGCCAGGCCGAACTGATCGCCGACGAGACCCGCGCCCATGAACGGCTGGCCCGGGCCCAGGCCCAGCCCACGGTCGTCGTCGGCCCCTACCTGGCCGACGCGGTGGCCGGCCCCGGCGGCCCCGAACCCGCCCATTTCCGCGAGGACTTCCGCCGCAAGGGCCCCTCGAACCTGTTTCACGGCAAGCAGGCGGAACGCGCCGCGCCCCAAAGCTGAGCCTGCGGGAGGCCCCGGAATGTACCGATACAACGACTTCGACACCGCCTTCGTGAAAAACCGCGTGGCCCAGTTCCGCGCCCAGGTCGAGCGCCGCATCGAGGGGCAGCTGACCGAGGACGAATTCCGCCCCCTGCGCACCATGAACGGGCTTTACCTGCAGCTCCATGCCTACATGCTGCGGGTGGCGATCCCCTATGGCTCGCTCGACCCGGCCAAGCTGCGCCAGCTCGCCCATATCGCGGAACGCTGGGACAAGGGCTATGGCCATTTCACCACCCGCACCAACATCCAGTTCCACTGGCCGCGCCTTGTCGATGTGCCCGACATGCTCGACGCGCTTGCCGAGGTCGGCATGCACGCCATCCAGACCTCGGGCAACACCGTGCGCAACGTCACCTCCGATCATTTCGCCGGCGCCGCCGAGGGCGAGGTCGAGGACCCCCGCCCCGTCGCCGAACTGATCCGGCAATGGTCGACCGACCACCCCGAGTTCCAGTTCCTGCCGCGCAAGTTCAAGATCGCGGTGATCGCGTCCGAAACCGACCGCGCGGTGATGAAGAGCCACGACATCGGCCTGCGCATCGTCGAGCAGGGCGGCGAACGCGGCTTTCAGGTCTGGATCGGCGGCGGCATGGGGCGCACGCCGATGGTGGCGCGGCTCCTGCGCGACTTCCTGCCGCGCGCCGACCTGCTGCCCTATCTCGAGGCGGTGCTGGCGACCTACAACCGGCTGGGGCGGCGCGACAACAAGTTCAAGGCGCGCATCAAGATCACCGTGCACGAAAACGGGCTCGACGAGATCCGCCGCCGGGTCGAGGCCGAGTTTCCCCGCCGCCGCGCGGTATTCTCGGGCGTCGATCAGGACTGGCTGGCGCGCATCGAGGCGGCCTTCGTCACGCCGGTGCTCGGCCCGCGCGACGCGGCCGCCTTTCACGCCGCGCGCGGCGCCGATCCGGTCTTCCGCGCCTGGGCCGACACCAATGTCGCGCCCCACCGCCGCGCCGATCACGGTATCGTCACCATCAGCCTCAAGGCGCACGGGGCCACGCCCGGCGACGCATCGGCCGACCAGATGCGCCTCGTGGCCGATCTGGCCGAACGCTACGGGCATGGCGACATCCGCGTCAGTCACGCCCAGAACCTGGTGCTGCCGCATGTCGCGCTCGCCGACATCCCGGCCCTGCATGCCGCGCTGAAGCCCGCGGGGCTGGCCACCGCCAATATCGGCCTGGCGTCGGACATCATCGCCTGCCCGGGGATGGACTATTGCGCGCTGGCGACGGCGCGCTCGATCCCCGTGGCCACAGGCATCGCCAAGCGCCTCGACGAGCTGAAGATCGAACACGATGTCGGCCATCTGCAGATCAAGATTTCCGGCTGCATCAACGCCTGCGGGCACCACCATGTCGGCCATATCGGCATTCTCGGGCTCGACCGGGGGGGG
>CAZNMK010000393.1:0-384 GCA_964574045.1 uncultured Roseovarius sp.
TGGAGGCCGGCGATTTCGACGTAGTCGAGTCGAACGAGGCGTTCGCCGCCCAGGCCATCGCGGTCAATCGCGCGCTGGGGTTCGATCCCGACAAGGTCAACCCCAATGGCGGCGCCATCGCGCTCGGCCATCCGGTGGGCGCGACCGGGACGATCCTGACCATCAAGGCGCTTTATGAACTCGAACGCATCCACGGCACGCGTGCGCTGGTGACCATGTGCATCGGCGGAGGGCAGGGGATCGCGCTGGCGCTGGAACGGCTCTGACGGCACGGCGTCACGCCGGTTTCCCCGGCCCTTGTTGGTTTGCGGCACTCCGGCCGCCGGTGTGCTATTGGCCAGATGTGGGCGCTGCGTTACGGTCGTGCCGGATTTCCCGGGAAGA
>CAZNMK010000393.1:394-3087 GCA_964574045.1 uncultured Roseovarius sp.
CGGCTCGCCCGAAGAGGGGTTCGAGGCCACGGTGGTGCAAAAGGTCGGCCCGGTGAAAGCCACCTTTCACGGCACCGTCACCCTGCCGGACATGGTCGCACCCGAGCGGCTGAAGCTTGTCGGCGAGGGCAAGGGCGGTGTCGCCGGCTTTGCCAAGGGCAGCGCCGATGTAACGCTGAGCGAAACCGAAAACGGCACGCTTCTGGCCTACGAGGTGGAGGCCAAGGTCGGGGGCAAGCTGGCGCAACTCGGCAGCCGCATCGTCGACGGGTTCGCCAGGAAGATGGCCGACCAGTTCTTTGCCCGGCTTGAAGAGGTGATCGAAGGCCCCAAGGAAGAGGACGAGGCACCCGAGGCCGAAAAGAAAGGCTGGCTCAAGCGCCTCATCACCCGCAAGGAGTAAGCGGCGAGGCGCGCCAACTTAGATCTGCCACCCGCCCCGACCCCCCGAACCGGGGCCTCTCTTTCCGGCGGGACGAGGCCCCGGGTCCGGCCCGGGACGCAGGTTTTTCGATTGAACGCGATACGCGCCACGCGGCCGCTACGGCCCCTCGATGACGTTGGCCAATAGCTGGCCGATGGCGGTGCTGCCCTTGACCGAGGGGTGGATCATGTCGATGGCGTGGTACGACCCGTCGCCGTCGGGCACCAGGTCCTGCAGCGACAGGTAATAGAGGCCGCGGTCGATCTGCGACAGCCGGGCGATGCGGCGCTCGAGTTCGGCGCCCTCGTCGCGGCAATGCTCGATCGGCGAGGCCAGGCCGGGGCTGCGCAGATAGCCGACATAGATCACCCTGGCGCCCGACTGGCGCAGCCGCGACAGAAAGCCGGGGATCGTGCCCTTGGTGCCGTCCTCGGAGATCAGCCGGTCGAGCTTGGGCCCGCAGACCATGCAGCCGCAGCCGAACCACAGGTCGTTGCCGCCGCCGTTGACCACGACCCAGTCCCAGTCGCCGGGCACGTATTGCTTGGTGATGTTGAGCCCGGCACTGCCGGAAATCGGCAGCGCATAGTGAAACCGCGCGCCGATGGTCGAGCGGTCGACGACGGGTTCGCGCAGGGTCTGTTCCAGCGCGTCGGCAACGGCGCGGTCGGACATGCGGTGGGTGGCGAGCATCGAATCGCCGACGACCAGAATGCGGGAAGGGAAATCGCGGCTGACGGATTCGCCGCAGGCGGTAAGCAGGGCCGCCGAGGCAGCCAGAACAATCATTCGAAGGAACATGGGCGGCAGTATCTCTTTTACTCTGACCGTCCCGCGCCGCGCGAACGCGGATGCGAAACGGTGACGCCCCCAAGGTGGAGCGTGGCAAAACCGTGGCCGATTCTCAACCTTTTTCGGGCGGTTTTATGCGCAGTCGGGAAACAGTCCGGTTCAATTCCGCCGAATGGTGAAATCGCGCACGGTGCCGGCTGCGCCGCGGCGCGATTGCACTTCCCGTCCCGGGAGTTAGGTTGTGCCGACACTGACCGGAGACCGCCCCATGCCCGCGATCGTCGAGATCGACAGCCTGAGAAAGACCTACGACGATGGCTTCGAGGCGCTCAAGGGCGTGTCCCTGAGCATTCGCAAGGGCGAGATACTGGCGCTGCTCGGCCCCAACGGGGCGGGAAAGACGACGCTCATCTCGGCGCTGTGCGGTATCGTCACGCCCACCGGCGGGCATGCGCGCGTGGGCGGCCACGACATCGCCGCCGATTATCGGGCGGCGCGGGCGATGATCGGGCTGGTGCCGCAGGAAATCACGCTGGAGCCGTTCGAGAAGGTCGTCAACACGGTCCGCTTTTCGCGCGGCCTGTTCGGCCGTCCCCGCGACGACGCGCTGATCGAGCGCGTGCTGCGGCAGCTCTCGCTCTGGGACAAGCGCCATAGCGCCATCAAGGAGCTTTCGGGCGGCATGAAACGGCGGGTGCTGATCGCCAAGGCGCTGTGTCACGAGCCCCGCGTGCTGTTTCTGGACGAGCCGACCGCCGGGGTGGATGTCGAGCTGCGCCGCGACATGTGGCGCGTGGTCGAGGGGCTGAAAGAAAGCGGCGTCACCATCATCCTGACCACACATTACATCGAAGAGGCCGAGGCCATTTCCGACCGCGTGGCGGTGATCCACCGCGGCGAAATCCTGCTGGTCGAGGAAAAGGAGGCGCTGATGCGGCGGATGGGGCAGAAATGCCTGCGTATCGAACTGGCCGAGCCGATCGCGGCGGTGCCCGCGCGGCTGGCGGATTTCGGGCTCGATCTGTCCGAGGACGGGCAGGTGCTGAGCTATACCTACGACCGCCAGGCCGAGCGCACCGGCATCACCCGGCTGTTGCGGACCCTGGCCGACGAAGGGATCGCGCTGGCCGACCTGCAGACCGCTCAATCGAGCCTTGAGGAAATCTTCGTGGGCCTGGTCAGCGACGAGCCGGCGGTATGAACCTGCGGGCGATCCGGGCGATATACGCCTTCGAGATGTCGCGGTTCTTTCGCACGCTGTTGCAGAGCTTCGTCTCGCCGGTGCTGTCGACATCGCTCTATTTCGTGGTCTTCGGCGCCGCCATCGGCAGCCGCATAACCCAGGTCGACGGCGTCGCCTACGGCGCCTTCATCGTGCCGGGTCTGGTGATGCTGTCGGTGATGACCCAGGCCATCAACAATGCCGCCTTCGGCATCTATTTCCCGAAATTCATCGGCACCATCTACGAGCTTCTGT
>CAZNMK010000394.1:0-3082 GCA_964574045.1 uncultured Roseovarius sp.
CTGGTGCATCACCGCCATGTCGGCACCCCGCGCGACCCGGTGACGGCGCGCATGAACGAGGGCTTTCACCGCTTTTTCCCCCGGGTGCTGCGGCAATCGCTGGTTTCCTCCTTCCGGGCCGAGGCCGAAAGGCTGGCACGCCGGGGGTCGGGCTGGGTGGACCCGGCCAACCCGTTTTTCCGCTACTGGGCAATGCAGGGCTACATGCTGCTGCTGGCGGCGCTGATCGGCGGCTGGGCGGGGCTGGGGCTTTTCCTGTGGCAGGCGCTGGTGGCGGTCTGGCAGCTGGAGCTGGTCAACTATGTCGAACATTACGGCCTGACCCGCAAACACCTGGGCGACGGGCGGTACGAACCCGTCAGGCCGCGCCACAGCTGGAACGCGGCGCACAAGGCCTCTAACTGGCTGCTGATCAACCTGCAGCGCCATTCCGATCACCACTACAGGCCCGACCGCCGCTTTCCCCTGCTGCAGACCTACGGCACCGACGAGGCGCCGCAGCTGCCCCACGGCTATCCGCTGATGAGCATCGCCGCGATGATCCCGCCATTGTGGCGCCGGGCAATGAACCCGCGCGTGCGGCTGTGGCGGCAGATGTACTATCCCGAAATCACCGACTGGCGGCCTTACGACAAGGCGCTGAACCCGATGCCGCGCTGACGCGCGGGGCGGTGTGCCCGGCCTGCCGGGCGGAAACCGGGTATTTGCGACCGGAAAGAAGCAGGGCGCCGGGCCAATGCCGCCGGCCACGAAAAACCCCCGCCGACGGGGCGGGGGTTTGCAAAGGGTATAACCGGCGCGGCCGGCGTCAGCCGGTCTTTCTGCCCTTGACCGGGGCCCAGAGCCGCTTGTTGGTGAGGTAGAGCAGCACCGACAGAACGGTCAGCAGGATGACGCCCGTCAGGCCGGCCTGCTTGCGGTCCATCATCTTGGGCTCGGCCGCCCACATCAGGAAGGCGGCGACGTCTTCCGCTTCCTGGTGGATGGTGGCCTCGGTCCCGTCGGCATATTCGACATCCTCGCCGTAGAGCGGCGGCGCCATGGCGATCCAGCCGCCCGGAAAGGCGGTGTTCTCGTAAAACAGCGTGCCGGCCTCTTCCTTGTCCTCGCCGGTATAGCCGGTCAGGATCGCGGCGATGTATTCCGGCCCGCCGATGCCCTTGAAGAGCTGGGCGATGCCGGTGCCGTAGGGCCCGTGAAAGCCTGCCCGCGCCTTGGCCATCAGGCTGAGATCGGGCGCATTGGGATCGCCCGAGCCGGGGAAGTGGTCGGTCGGCAGGGCAGAACGGTAATCGTCAAGCTCGGGGTCGAAGACCTCGTAGTTCTCCGAATAGGCGCGCACCTGATCCTCGGGCAGGTTCGGCCCGCCCTCGTCGCCGAGCGTCCGCAGCGGCACGTATTTCAGCCCGTGGCAGGACGAGCAGACCTCGGTATAGACCTGCAAGCCCCTTTGCAGCTGGTTCCGGTCGTAGGTGCCGAACGGCCCTTCGAAGGAAAAGGCGACGTCCTCGACATGGCCTTCGCCCCCGGCCGCCAGCGCGGCCGTGCCGGAAAGGGTCAGGGCGGCGACTGCGGTTATCGCAAGTTTCTTCAGCATGATCCCGTTTCCTTTCTTACTCGGCCGGCGTTTCGGCTTTGCCGTAGTGCGCCTTGAAATCGTCCTCGATCGTCTCCGGCTGCGCCTCGGGTTTTTCGATGACGCCCAGAAGCGGCAGGATGATCAGGAAGTAGGCGAACCAGTAGGCCGAACCGATCAGCGAAATGGTCGAATAGGGCGGTTCCGCCGGCTGGGCGCCGCACCACATCAGCACCACGAAGTCGACGACCAGGAGCCAGAACCACCACTTGAACATCGGCCGGTAGCGGCCCGAACGCACCGACGAGGTGTCGAGCCACGGCACCAGCACCATGACCACGATCGAGCCGAACATCGCCAGCACGCCGAAGAACTTGGCGTTGATGATGCCGCCGGTGATCCAGCTGGCGAGCATCACCACCCAGACGTCGCCGGTAAAGGCGCGCAGGATCGCGTAGAAGGGCAGGAAATACCATTCCGGCACGATATGCGCCGGCGTCACCAGCGGGTTGGCCTCGATGTAGTTGTCGGGGTGGCCCAGATAGTTGGGCATGAAGCCGACGATGGCGAAGAACACGACCAGGATCACGGTCATCGCGAACAGATCCTTGATCACGAAATAGGGCCAGAACGGCAGCGTGTCCTTTTCCGCCTCGGCCTTGGAGGCGCGGCGCACCTCGACCCCGGTGGGGTTGTTGTTGCCGGTGGTGTGGAAGGCCCAGATATGCACCACGACCAGCGCCGCGATGACGAAGGGCAGCAGGTAGTGCAGCGAGAAGAAGCGGTTGAGGGTGGCGTTGTCCACCGCCGGTCCGCCCAGCAGCCAGGTCTGCAGCGCGTCGCCGATGAACGGAATGGCGCCGAAGAGCCCGGTGATCACCGTGGCGCCCCAGAACGACATCTGCCCCCAGGGCAGCACATAGCCCATGAAGGCGGTGCCCATCATGCACAGGTAAATCAGCATGCCGATGATCCAGGTGATCTCGCGCGGGGCCTTGTAGGAGCCGTAATAGAGCCCGCGAAAGATGTGGATGTAGACGGCGAGGAAGAAGAGCGACCCGCCGTTGGCGTGCAGATAGCGCAGCATGTGCCCGCCATTGACGTTGCGCATGATGTGCTCGACCGAGGCAAAGGCCATGTCGACATGCGGGGTGTAGTGCATCGCCAGGATAATGCCGGTGACGATCTGCAGCACCAGGCAGAACGCGAGGACGATGCCCCAGATCCACCACCAGTTCAGGTTCTTAGGCGTGGGGATCATCAGCGTGTCATAAAGCAGGCTGACGACGGGCAGGCGGCGGTGCAGCCACTTTTCGGCGCCCGTCTTGGGTTCGTAGTGATCGTGCGGAATTCCGGACATGAGCGCGCCCCCCTATCCCAGTTTGATCGTCGAGTCGTCGACGAATTCGGACACCGGCACCCACAGGTTTTCCGGCGCGGGGCCTTTGCGGATGCGGCCCGAGGTATCGTAGTGCGAGCCGTGGCAGGGGCAGAACCAGCCGCCGA
>CAZNMK010000395.1:0-3080 GCA_964574045.1 uncultured Roseovarius sp.
GTTCCGCGCTCTTCAGCTGATCGCCGAGACCGGGCACACCACCGCCACCGGGATCGCGCAGCGGATGCTGGTCAGCCAGGCGACGGTGACGGCGCTGGTCGACAAGCTGGTGCGCAAGGGGCTGGTCATGCGAGAGAAATCGCATACCGACCGGCGTCAGACCAACATCATCCTGACCGATCTGGGCCGGGCCACGGTCGACAACGCCCCCGACCCGCTGCAGCAGCAGTTCGTCAAGCGGTTCGAGGCGCTCGAGGACTGGGAGCAGTCGATGCTGGTGGCGGCGCTGGAACGGGTGGCGGCGATGCTGAACGCCGCCGACATGGATGTCGCCCCGGTGCTGGATTCGCGCGAGATACGCCCGGGCGAGTGAGGCCGGCGGAACGCGACCTACGCGCGTCAACGCGCCCTACCGCCCGCGCGCGGCCTCGATCCGGTCGACGACCTGGCGATACCAGACATCCGCCGCCTTCAGGAAATGCGGTTCGGAAAACGGGTGAAGCGCGTGCCGCCGCAGCACCGTTTCGGCATAGGCCGTTTGCCCCCGGGCATCGCCCATCGCGCGCCAGGCCGCCTTGGCACCCAGATAGGGCGCCATCACCGTGCCCGACCCGGAAAAGCCCATGGCGTAGTGCAGGCCGCGATCCTCGCCCACATGGGGCATGTGGTTGAAGGAAAAGCCGGTGTAACCCCACCAGGCATGGCTGATCCTGACCCCGTCCAGTTCGGGCCATACCTCTGCCATCGTGTCGCGCAGGCGGCGCGCGGCGCGCTCGACCGGCAGCGGGCGCATCGACGCGCGCCCGCCCCACAGCACCCGCCGCCCGTCTGGCGACAGGCGGAAATAGCTGTGCCGCGCGCGGGTCTCGACCATCATCCGCCGACCCGGCGCCAGGTGGCCGATCAGGTTTTGCGGCAGTTCCTCGGTGGCGATCATGAACGAGGGCAGCGGAAACACCCGCGCCACGTGCCAGCGGAAATTCGCCGTGGTATAGCCGTTGGTACACAGGATCACCTTGCCGGCGCGGATGTCGCCCCTGGGCGTGTGCGCGACAAAATCCGCGCCATCGCGGGCCAGCGCGCGCACCTCGGCCCCGCCGGTCAGGGGGATGCCGCGCCCCTGCGCCGCGCGGCGCATCCCCTGGTGATACTTGGCCGGATGCAGGCCGCAATGCTCGGGGAAAAGCAGCCCGCCGAAATAGCGCGGCGTCTCGATCTCGCGGCCCAGCGCCTCGCGTTCGACCAGGCTGACCCTGACGGTGCTTTTCTCGGCCACCGCACGGGCCAGGTCGCGCTGGGCCGCGAAATGGTCCGCCGTCCAGGCCAGCTGCACGCGCCCGGTCTGCTGCAGGTCGCACTCGATCCGCTCCTGCGCGATGAAGCTCCTGGCCCAGTCGAGCGCCGGCGCCGCCTCGGCGAAAAGAGCATCGGCCGCTTCGGGGCCGAACCTGCGCGCCAGCGCCGCCCATCCCAGCCGGGGGTGGGCGCCGAACATGCCGCCGTTGCGGGTCGAAGCGCCGTGCCCGGGCTGGCCGGCATCGACCACCGCCACGCGCGCGCCGCAGTCATGCGCCGCGATCGCCGCCGACAGCCCGGCATAGCCCGCGCCGATCACCAGCACGTCGGCCTTGCCCGGCAGGGCATCGTCGGCCGGCACATCGTCCAGCGCGTCCCACCAGTAGGGCCGCCCCGGCGGGGCCTCTCCCGTCCATTGCATCGTCGTCATCCCGTCTTGCCGGGGTCGACTATCCGCCGGGCGAGACCGCTTGTAAACGGGCAGAATTCGGGATGATTGCCGGGCCCGGGGCGTCCGGCTGTGAACAACGGGCATGCGCCCGGCCCGAAGGCGGGCCGGGCGAAGGCCGTCCGGTCGGTCCCCGCTACCTGGTGATGATCTCCGGCCCCATGAAGGTGTTGGGCAGCACCGTCGATATCCACGGCACGTAGGTCACGACGATCAGGAAGACGAAAAGCACCGCCAGGAACGGCAGCGCCGCGCGCACCACCGCCATCATCGACATCCCCGCCACCCCCGAGGTGACAAAGAGGTTCAATCCCACCGGCGGCGTGATCATGCCGATCTCCATGTTCACCACCATGATGATGCCCAGGTGAATCGGGTCGATGCCCAGCTCGATGGCGATGGGAAAGACCAGCGGCGCGACGATGACCAACAGGCCCGAGGGTTCCATGAACTGTCCGCCGATGAGCAGGATCACGTTGACGATCACCAAGAACATCACCGGCCCGAAACCCGCGCTCAGCATCGCGCTGGCGATCTGCTGGGGGATCTGCTCGTCGGTCAGCACGTGCTTGAGGATCAGCGCGTTGGCGATGACGAACATCAGCGTCACCGTCAGCTTGCCGGCCTCGAAGAGCGTATGCCGCGTGTCGCGGTGAAAGAACGCCGTCATCAGCGCCAGCGGCCGGCGCGTCAGCGCGATGCTGCTGCCGTCCGGCGCCGCCAGCGGCCCCATGTCCTTGTAGACGAAACTGGCGATGAAAAAGGCGTAGACGGCGGCCACCGCCGCGGCCTCGGTGGGGGTGAAGATGCCGCCATAGATGCCGCCCAGGATGATCACGATCAGGAAAAGCCCCCAGGCCGCGTCGCGCCCCGAGGCGGCGATCTCGCGCCAGCCGCGCCATTCGCCCTTGGGCATGCCGCGCACGCGCGCCATGACGTAGATCGCCACCATCAGCATCAGCCCCGCCAGGATGCCCGGAATGACCCCGGCCATGAACATCCGCCCGACCGACACCTCGACCGCGGCGGCATAGACCACCATGACGATGGAGGGCGGGATAAGGATGCCCAGCGTGCCGGCGTTGCAGATCACCCCGGCGGCGAAATCGCGGGTATAGCCGGCCTGCCGCATCCCGGCGATGACGATCGAGCCGATGGCGACCACGGTCGCCGGCGACGATCCCGACAGCGCCGCAAAGAGCATGCAGGCAAAGACCCCGGCGATGGCCAGACCCCCGCGCAGGTGGCCGACGCAGGCGATGGAAAAGCGGATGATCCGCTGCGCCACGCCGCCAGTGGTCATGAACGACGAGGCGAGGATGAAGAACGGGATCGC
>CAZNMK010000396.1:0-3078 GCA_964574045.1 uncultured Roseovarius sp.
CCGGTCAGGAACCGCACGTCCTCGCGGCGCTTGGTCGCGGCGCCGATGCCTCCGTCTGCGGGCATGTCTTTTCTCCCTTGTCGTTTCCGGGCCGCGGGCGCGCATCCGCCCGCAGCCCGACCTGTCAGTGCGCCGTCGCCGGCCTCATTGATCCCACATCCACTTGATCTCGTTGACGGTGAAATCCCGGTTGCTCTCGGTGCCTTCGCTGTGCACCACGAGGAACGCGTCAAGGACGCCGTTCACGATCGGGCACATGATCACCACGTCCTGATCGCCGGGACGCAGGTCCCAGCCATAGACCACCCAGTTGGCGCGCGAGACCTTGCCGCCGCCATTGCTGTTCTTGTAGCGAAAGAGGACGTATTCCGCCTTGCTCATGCAGGTTTCGCGGTCATGGGTCAGGCCCAGCTCGATGGTGTCGAAGCTCTCGGCCTGGGCCATGCCCGCGGCTGCGGCCAGCCATCCCAGCCCGGCGGCCAGGCGTATCGTCCTTGCGGTCAAATTCAGCATCTCGTTATCCCTCCCTTCGAATTGCGCATCATTCAGCCGCAATCCGGCCGACATCCTGTCCGGACGCCGCCATGATCGCCTTGACGATGTTGTGATACCCCGTGCAGCGGCAGATGTTGCCCTCGAGATAGTCGCGGATTTCCGCCTCGCTGGGCGCGGGGTTCTCCGCCAGCAGCGCCGCCGCCGACATCACCATGCCGGGCGTGCAGAAACCGCATTGCAGGCCGTGATGGTCCTGGAACGCCTGCTGGATCGGGTTGAGCGTACCGTCCGCGCCCGCCATACCCTCGATGGTGGTCACCTGCGCGCCCTCGGCCTCGGCGGCGAACATGGTGCAGGCCTTCACCGCCTGGCCGTCGACATGCAGCACGCAGGCGCCGCACTGGCTGGTGTCGCAGCCCACATGCGTGCCGGTCAGGCCCAGGTTCTCGCGGATGAAATCGACCAGCAGCGTGCGTCCTTCGACCTCTCCCGACGCAGGCTTGCCATTCACGGTCATGCTGACCTTCGGCATTGGCTCCTCCCGTTCTTCGATTGTGTGGTTTGGCTGCCCCGACTTAAGCACGCCCCCGCCCGGTTGAGAACCCGGAATTTTCCGCCTTTCTTCACAATCGGTTGCCTCCGCCCCGCTGGCGCGGCTGCGGGCGGGTCGGTATTTCCTTGAGCAGGCCGCCGACGCCCCAGCCGGCGATATCGGCGGACCGGACCGTCAGCCCGCACGCCACCCGGCCGAGCACCCAGTCCGCCCCGTGCAGCACCGGCGAGCGGGCGCTGCCGGGCAGGCCGATCACCGGTTTGCGTCCCAACTCGCCCAGAAACAGCAGGTTGCCGGGGTCGACCGGCATGCCGAAGCGTTCTATCCGCCCGCCGGCACGAATCAGCGCGGCGGGGGCGGTGTCGGCCGGGTCGGAGGTGGCCGAACCGGTAAGGATCAGCACGATGTCGCCCGCCGCCGCGGCGATCGCCGCGGCCAGCGCCGCCTCGTCATGGTCCACGCGCAACGTCTCGCCCAGCCGCATGCCGAGCCCCGAGAGGCGCGCCTCGATCGCCTCGGCCCCCTTCAGCCCCGGCCCGCCGGGAATGTCGGTGACGATCAGCGTGGCGGTCTCGAAGACCGGCCGCGCCAGCCCGATCGCGCCGCGCGCCGCCTGTGCCGCGCGCGCCACCGCGTCGCCCGCCACGCCATAGGCGATGATCTTGACGGTGGCGAGCATGCCGCGCGCGTGCATCTGTCGGAAGGGCGGCACCGTGGCGACGGTGATCATCGGATCGACGGCATTGGCGGCGTCGATCCTTGCCGCCTCGATCAGCGCCACGCCGGGGCCCTCGGCCAGCAGGTTGACCCGCCCGGTAAAGGGCGCGCTGAGGCTCAGCCCCTCGGCGCCGTCATGCAGCGCCTCCGCCACCGCCAGGGCGGCGGCATCCTCGTCCATGTCGCCGGGGTCGAGACGGGCGACGCTGACCTCCGCCAGCCCGGCAGCGGCCAGCACGGCAAGGTCGCGATCCGTCAGCACATGGCCTTTTCTGAGCCGCCCCTCGGGCAGGCGGACCGAATGCGCCAGGATCGCCCCCGCCGCCCGGGTCACGGGAACGGGGCCGAACCTCATTCCCCCCGCCTCAGCACGCGAAGCATCTCGGCCAGGATCGAGACCGCGATCTCGGACGGGCCGGCGGCGCCGATATCCAGCCCGATGGGGGCGTGAATGCGCGCGATCTGCGCCTCGCTCAGCCCGCGCGACGCCAGCCGTTCGACCCGCTTGGCATGGGTGCGGGTCGAGCCAAGCGCGCCGATATAGAAACATTCGGCCGCCAGCGCCACCTCCAGCGCCGGATCGTCGAGCTTGGGATCGTGGGTCAGCAGCACCAGCGCGGTGCGCGCATCCACGCCCACGGCGCGCAGCGCCTCGTCGGGCCAGTCGTGCAGCAGCCGCTCGCCCGGGAACCGCTCGGCGCTGGCAAAGCTCTCGCGCGGGTCGACGATGACCGGATCGAACCCGGCGATGCGCGCCATCGGCACCAGCGCCTGGGCGATATGCACCGCCCCGATCACGATCAGCCGCAAGGGCGGGTTGTGAACGGCGACGAAGGTCTGGCCGTCCTCCTCGAACCCGGATCGGTCCATGCGGAACCGCTCGGCGTGGCCCTCGCGCACCAGCCGGCGCTCGGCCTCGAGCCCGGTGACATAGGCCACCGGCTCGCGCGCGGCGCGGGCGGCGACCAGCTCGGCCAGGAGCGCCTCGGGCATGACCTTGCCCACCGGCTCGACCAGCACCCGGATGGTGCCGCCGCAGGCCAGCCCGACGGCAAAGGCATCGCCGTCGCTGACGCCGTATTCCAGCATCGCCGGGCGTCCGTCCTCGATGGCGTCGAGCGCCTCGGCCACCACCGCGCCCTCGACGCAGCCGCCCGAGACGGAACCCGCGATCTCGCCCTCGCCGGAAATCGCCAGCTGGCTGCCCACCCGGCGCGGGGCGCTGCCCCAGGTCTGCACCACCGTCGCCAGCGCCGCCCCCTTGCCGGCACGGTGCCACGCCAGCGCGGTTTCGGGAATGTCGTCAAATCGGT
>CAZNMK010000397.1:0-3073 GCA_964574045.1 uncultured Roseovarius sp.
CGCGCGGCGGGCTCATCGCCATGATGCTGGCGGCCACGCATCGCGACCGGCTGGCCGGCGCGGTGCTGAACGACATCGGCCCCGAACTGGCCGATACGGGGCTGTCGCGGATCATGGACTATGTCGGCCGCGCGCCGCCCTTTCCCGATCTCGCATCGGCGGCCGAGGCGCTGATGCACGACCACGCCGCCGATTTTCCGGGCGTTCCCTATGCGCGCTGGCGGCAGCAGGCCGAATTCATGTGGTTCGACAAGTCCGAGGGCGGCGTCGGGCTGCGCTACGACCCGCGCCTGCGCGAGGCGCTGAGCGACCCCGGCGCAGCAAGCGGGGCGCCCGACCTCTGGCCGCTCTTCGACGCGCTGGCGGGGCTGCCGCTGGCGTCGGTCCGGGGTGCCAATTCCGATCTTTTCACCGCCGACTGCCAGGCGCGGATGCAAGCGCGCAACCCCGGCATGATCGCCGCCCTGGTGCCCGACCGGGGCCATGTGCCGTTCCTCGACGAACCCCAGGCGCTGGATGCCATCCGCGCCGTGCTGGAGCGCACCGCATGACCGATATCGCCATGATCCGCGCCGCCGCCGAACGCCTGCAGGATCACGCCCGGCGCACGCCGCTGCTGTCGTCGCCGTTTCTCGACCGGCTCGCCGGTCGGCGGGTGCTGGTCAAGCCCGAGTGCCTGCAGCACACCGGCAGCTTCAAGTATCGCGGCGCGCGCTCGGCGCTCTCGGCGCTCGACCCCGATATCCGTGCGCGCGGCGTGCTGGCCTATTCCAGCGGCAACCACGCCCAGGGCGTGGCCCGCGCGGCGGCCGAATTCGGCACCAGGGCCGTGATCGTGATGCCCTCCGACGCGCCCGCGCTCAAGATCGCCAACACCCGCGCCGAGGGCGCCGAGGTGGTGCTCTACGACCGTGCCGCCGGCGAAAGCCGCGAGGAGCTGGGCGCAAAACTGGAACGCGAACGCGGGCTGACGCTGATCAGACCCTATGACGAGCCGCAGGTGATCGCCGGGCAAGGCACCTGCGGGCTGGAAATCGCGCGACAGGCGCGCGGCGAGGGCATCGAAGAGGCCGAGGTGCTGGTCCCCTGCGGCGGCGGCGGGCTGAGCGCCGGCATCGCGCTGGCGCTCGAGGCCGAGGCGCCGGGCATGCGCGTGCGCACGGTCGAACCGCAGGGGTACGACGATACCGCGCGGTCGCTGGCCGCGGGGCGGCGGGTCGGCAACGCATCCGAGGCCGGCGGGCTGTGCGACGCGATCCTGACGCCGATGCCGGGCGAGATCACCTTTCCGATTCTCAGCCGGCTCGGCGGGCCGGGGCTGGTCGTCAGCGACGAAGAGACCCTGCGCGCCATGGCCGAGGCCTTTCGCCGGCTCAAGCTGGTGGCCGAGCCGGGCGGCGCGGTGGCGCTGGCGGCGGCACTTTTCCACGGGTCCGAGATGGCGGCCGACACGGCGATCTGCATCGTTTCGGGCGGCAATGTCGATGCGGCTATCTATGGCCGGGCGCTGGAGGCGCATGGCTGAGGCGGGCAGTGCCTGGCGAAGGAAGGGAGAGACAACAATGCGCACCCAGGTCGCGATCGTCGGCGGCGGGCCATCGGGGCTGCTGCTGGGCCAGCTCCTGCACGGCCGGGGCATCGACACGGTGGTACTGGAGCGCCGCAGCCGCGAACATGTGCTGTCGCGCATCCGCGCCGGCGTTCTGGAAACCGGCTTTGCCGAGCTGATGCGCGAGGCCGGCACCGGCGAACGCATGGACCGCGAGGGCCTGATCCACGAGGGCGTGACCCTCGCCCGTGCCGGCCGGCAGCTGCGCATTGATTTCGAGGAGCTGACCGGCCGGCACGTCATCGTCTACGGCCAGACCGAGGTCACGCGCGACCTCTATGATGCGCGCGACAGGGCCGGCCTGCCGACGCTGTTCGAATGCTCCGGCGTCAGCCTGCGCGACCTCGACACCGATAGTCCCCATATAGCCTTTGTGCACGAGGGCCGCGCCACCCGGCTCGAGTGCGATATCGTGGCCGGCTGCGACGGCTTTCACGGCCCCTCGCGCCAGGCCATCCCGGAAAGCGTACGGCGGGAATACGAAAAGACCTATCCGTTCGGCTGGCTCGGCGTGCTGTCCGAAACCCCGCCGGTCAGCCAAGAGCTGATCTATGCCGGCTCGGAACGCGGCTTCGCGCTCGCCTCGATGCGCAATCCGGGGCTCAGCCGCTATTACATCCAGTGCCCGCTGTCCAACCGGCCCGAGGATTGGGACGACGCCGGGTTCTGGGACGAGCTGAAACGCCGGCTGCCGCAGGAGGCGGCCGATACCCTCGTCACCGGCCCCAGCATCGAGAAATCCATCGCGCCGCTGCGGTCCTTCGTCTGCGAGCCGATGCAATGGGGGCGGCTTTACCTGTGCGGCGACGCGGCCCATATCGTGCCGCCCACCGGCGCCAAGGGGCTCAATACCGCCGCGAGCGACGTCAGCTACCTCTTTCGGGCGCTGCTGCGGCATTATCGGCGGGGCGACTGCGCGGCGCTGGGCAACTATTCCGAAACTGCGCTGCGCCGCATCTGGAAGACGCAGCGTTTCAGCTGGTGGATGACGGCCCTGCTGCACCGTTTCCCCGAGCAGTCCGATTTCGACCTGCGCATGGCAGAAGCCGAGTTCGCGATGCTCGAGGAAAACGAGGCCGCGCGCCAGGTGCTGGCGGAAAACTACGTCGGCCTGCCCTACTGACGCCGGTACCGTGACTTGCGCAGGGGCGGGGCGGGCGGCACTGTCGGGGGAACGGCAAGAAAGGATATGGCGATGCCCTCTCTGGCGCTCGGGGACGTGACGCTCAACTACCGCGAGGACGGCGACCCGGAGGGCGCGCCGGTGGTATTCGCCAACTCGCTCGGAACCGATCTGCACCTGTGGGACGCGGTCGTGGCCCTGCTACCGCCGGGGCTGCGCATCGTGCGCTATGACAAGCGCGGGCACGGCGCCAGCACGGTGCCGCCCGCGCCCTATGCGATGGGCGCGCTGGTGGACGACGCCGAGGCGCTGATCGACCGCCTCGGCCTGCGCGAGACGGT
>CAZNMK010000398.1:0-3070 GCA_964574045.1 uncultured Roseovarius sp.
AGCGTTGCAGATTGACTGGACGATCCTTTAGTCTTCCCGTGTCCCGCTGCCGCGGCACCGGGCGATCGGGGCCATCCTCAAGACAAAGCATGTCGCACCAGATCGGACCCGGCACCCGCCCCGGCCCCCGAGCCGGAGCGCGCGCGCACGCGCCCGGGCGCGTTCGATTTGAGTTCAATCGAACGCGGCATGCTCAGATTTTCGGAGAAATGGTGCGGTCGAGAAGACTCGAACTTCCACGGGTGTTACCCCACAGCGACCTCAACGCTGCGCGTCTACCAATTCCGCCACGACCGCATGTGATCCGGGCAGGTGGGCGGCGTATACGCAATCGCCGCGCGCTTGTGAAGGGGCAAATCTCGCATTCCCGCACCGCGAGGGCAGACCGCCGCCGCACCGGGGGCGCGGCGGCGGTGCATGACCGGATTGGCCGCTCAGTCGCTCGAGCCGAAGCTCGGCAGGGTTGCCGCCGGCTTGACGCTTTCCGTACCTTGCTGCGCCCCTGACGACTGGCCGGTGAATACCGCCTTGCGGATCAGGTCCGTGCGCTCGGGGCTGCCCGGGGCAAAGACCGGCTCGCCGCTGCGTTCGACCGCGGCGATGCCGGCCTCGTACCACGCAACCGCCAGGTCGGGCCGGCGGGTGGTGCCGAAGCCTTCGTTCAGGTGGTGGCCGATCAGCTCGCTGTAGGCGTCCTCGCCCAGGCCCGCGAGCAGCAGCGCCGATCCCAGCGCCACATCCATCTTGTCGGTGCGATAGCCCACCGACAGACAGATCTTGGCGGTTCCCGACAGCTGCGCCGGCGCCTGGCCCGAATCGCGGACAAAGCCGCGAACCTCGTCGATCACGCCGTCGCGCGGTTCCAGCGACAGCGCCGCCACGTAGTCGCGCATCGCCGGGCCGATGGCACCGCACTGCTCTTCGAGCTGGGCATTGCTGACCCCCGACAGGTTGGCCGCCGCCGCCTCGCCCGACGAGATCGCGTAGGTCCGCGCCAAGCAGAACTGTTCGTTGAGCGCGAATCGCGGGTCGCCCAGCGACGCGGCGGTGACGAAACCGCCGTTGGAACTGGTCACGAGACTGACCTGGTTGCAGTGCGAGGCCAGCGACGGACCGTCGCCGCCGTCGCCCATCAGGTTCGGCAGCGCGGCCATCGTCGCGCCCGAACCGGTGTCCGTGCTCTGCTCGGTCTGAGCGGGTTTCGAGACCATCACCGACCCGCTGCCGGTGGTGCCGGCGGTCATGCCCGCGGCCTCGTCGCGATAGGCATGCAGAATGCCCCGCGGCCCCATTCCGCGCTGGGCCACCAGCTGCGCGGTCATGGCCGGGTTGCTCTGGGCGCGGTAGTAGGACGACACCAGGAACTGGCGCTCGTACTCGGTCAGGTTGCCGGTGATCGGATAGCCCATGTGCGCCTGGAACTGCGACGCCGCGTTTCGGGTATTGCGTCCGCGCACGCCATCGGGCGTGCCGGCGGGAAAGCCGAAATAGTTCAGCGCGGTCTGTTCCTCGATCACCTGCTGGCGCGCCACCGTGTTGACCGGCGCGCGGTAGACCCGCTGCGGCGCCGAGCGCCGGCGTTCGCGCGCCTTGGCGCTTTCGTTGACGATGATGCCGCTGACCGCGCCGCCGACAAGCCCGCCGACAAGCCCGTCGGCGAAATCCGCCGCGGCCCGCGTCGCCGGCGTGGCCGCGATGGCCGCCACCAGCATGCTCAATGCGATTCGTTTTGAAAACATCCCGTTTCTCCCGTAGTGAGTCCCAACCAAGCTACTCCGATAATACCATGATTCCCATATCCGACATATCCGGACCTGCCGCGTGAGCCGGAAAACCCGCGTCGAAACCGCGCTGGCGGGCGTGGAATGGTACCGATCCGAGGCGCCGGTCCCCTATCCCGACGCCGTGGCCGAGATGGAGGCCCGCGCCGCGCGGATCGCCGCGGGCCGGGCGCGCGAGGCGATCTGGCTGCTGGAACACCCGCCCCTCTATACCGCCGGCCCGGCCGCAAACCCCGCCGACCTGCGCGATCCCGGCCGCTTTCCGGTATACCCGACGCGGCGAGGCGGGCAGTACACCTATCACGGCCCCGGCCAGCGGGTGGTCTATGTCATGCTGGATGTCGGCCGGCGCGGGCGCGATCTGCGCCGCTTCGTGCGGGCGCTCGAGGGCTGGGCGGTCGCCACGCTCGAGCGGTTCAACGTGCGCGGCGAAATCCGTCCCGGCCGCGTCGGCGTGTGGGTGGTGCGCGACGACAAGCCGCCGGCGCCGTCGGGCGGCAGGCACGAGGACAAGATCGCCGCCATCGGCATCCGCATGCGCAGATGGGTCAGCCTTCACGGGCTGTCGATAAATGTCGAACCGGACCTGGAGCACTATTCCGGCATCGTGCCCTGCGGCCTCGGGGAGCATGGCGTGACCAGCCTTGTCGATCTCGGCCTGCCGGTCGGGATGGGCGATGTGGACGTGGCGCTGAGACGGACCTTCGCACAGTCCTTTCCGCCGCCGGAAAACTGACGCGCAAACGGCCGCCGCCGGCGTCACGGCCGGGAGTTTTTTGATCTCTGTCAAATTCGCGGATTGCCCTGCACCCCGACACATTCTAAAAACTCCGTAATCTGACGCGGCCCGGATGCCCGGCGGCGCGCCTGTCGACAACCAGCAGGAGGCAAATGATGGCGGACGCAGCCATTCACGGCCACGGACACGACGACACGCGCGGGTTCTTCACCCGCTGGTTCATGTCCACCAACCACAAGGATATCGGGATCCTCTACCTGGTCACCGCGGCCGCCGTAGGGCTGATCGCGGTGCTCTTCACCGTCTACATGCGGCTCGAGTTGATGCATCCCGGCGTCCAGTACATGTGCCTCGAGGGCGCGCGCCTCACCGCCGCCGCGGCGGGCGAATGCACGCCGAACGGGCACCTGTGGAACGTGCTGATCACCTATCACGGCGTACTGATGATGTTCTTCGTGGTCATCCCGGCGCTGTTCGGGGGCTTCGGCAACTTCATCATGCCGCTGCAGATCGGGGCGCCGGACATGGCGTTTCCGCGCATGAACAACCT
>CAZNMK010000399.1:0-3067 GCA_964574045.1 uncultured Roseovarius sp.
CTATGACACCTCGCTCGAGGTGATGAAGGGGCTGCCGGGGGCGGGCGTGGACATCATCGAGCTGGGCCAGCCCTTTACCGATCCGATGGCAGACGGTCCGACCATCCAGCTGGCCGGGCAACGCGCGCTTGCCGGCGGGCAGACGCTGCAGCGCACGCTCGACATGGCGGCCGAGTTCCGCAAGACCGACGACACCACGCCCATCGTTCTGATGGGATACTACAACCCGATCTACAACCGCGGGGTCGACAGGTTCCTGAACGACGCCAGGGCCGCCGGCATCGACGGGCTGATCGTGGTCGACCTGCCCCCGGAGGAAGACGAGGAGCTGTGCATCCCGGCGCGGAAGGCGGGGCTCGACTTCATCCGCCTCGCCACGCCCACGACCGACGACAGGCGCCTGCCCAAGGTGCTGACCAACACCTCCGGCTTCGTCTATTACGTCTCGATCACCGGCATCACCGGCGCGGCGGCCGCCGAGGCCGCCGACGTCGGCCCCGAGGTGGCCCGCATCAAGGCCAAGACCGACCTGCCGGTGGTGGTGGGCTTCGGCATCCGCACGCCCGAGACCGCGCGCGAGATCGCGCGCGTGGCCGACGGCGCGGTGGTGGGCTCGGCCATCGTGGCCAGGCTGGGCGAGGGCGACAGCCCGGCACAGGTGCTGGGTTTCGTGCGTGGTCTCGCCGAGGGGGCGCACAGCGCGTGACGGCCGAACCGGACATTTCCGGCCTCGCGGCCGCGTTGCTGGCCGCCCATGATGGCGGGCAATCGCTTTCGCCGCTCTCGGGCCGCATCGCGGGCTTCGACGAGGCCGCCGCCTATCGCGTCGCGCATGAGATCGCCGCCCGGCGCGCCGCCCGTGGCGAGCGCCGCGTGGGCTGCAAGATCGGCTTTACCAACCGCACCATCTGGCCCGTCTACGGCGTCTGCGGCCCGATCTGGGGGCCGGTCTGGAACACGACCCTGCACGCGCTTTCCGCTCGTCCGGTCGCGCTGCCGAACCTGCCCGAACCCCGGCTCGAACCCGAGATCGTCCTCGGTCTGAAGTCGGCGCCGTCGGCGGGGATGACGCTGGACGAACTGGCGGGCTGCATCGACTGGGTGTCGCACGGGTTCGAGATCGTGTTTTCGCTCTTTCCCGGCTGGCGCTTTGCCGCCGCCGATTGCTGTGCGGCCTTCGGATTGCACGGTGCGCTCCATGTCGGCCCGCGCCTGCCGCTGACGGCCGAACGCGCCTCCGCGCTGCCGGGGCTCGCGATCACGCTGGAAGGGCCGGGGAACGAACGCCTGACGGGCAACGGCGCGGATGTGCTTGGCGGCCCGTTGCAGGCGCTCGCCCATCTGATCGAGAGGATCGCCGCCGATCCGCAGGCCGCACCGCTTGCGGCGGGCGAAATCGTCACCACCGGCACTTTGACCGATGCGGTGCCGCTTGCACCCGGCGACCGCTGGGAAACCCGTCTGGAAGGGATCGACCTGCCCGGCGCGAGGATCGCCTTCCTCTGAACGGTGCCGCCGGAAACGAGCGTTCAGCCCATCGTCACGTCCAGCAGCAGCATCAGGATCAGCCCGGCCATCAGACCCGCCGTCGCCGCCGTCTGGTGGCCGCGCCGGTGGGTTTCGGGAATGATCTCGTGGCTGATGATATAGAGCATTGCGCCGGCGGCAAAGGTCAGTCCCGGCGGCAGCATGTGCTGGCTGACCTGCACGGCCCCCACTCCCAGCAGCCCCCCCAGCGGCTCGACCAGACCGGTCAGCAGCGCCACACCAAAGGCATAAGCGCGCCGGTACCCCTGCCCCAGCAGCGCCACCGCCACCGCCAGCCCCTCGGGCGCGTTCTGCAGCCCGATACCGATGGCCAGCGACATGCCCCTGGAAATCTCGCCGCCGCCAAAGCCGACGCCGACGGCCAGCCCCTCGGGGAAATTGTGGATGGTGATGGCGAATACGAACAGCCATATCTTCGGCAGGGTGCCGGGATCGGCGCCCTCCGGCCCGCTGACGAAATGGCGGTGGGGCAGCGCGGCGTCAAGTGCCGCGACCATCGCCGCGCCGGCGGCGATACCGGCCGCGACCACGAAGGCGGCGATCGCGGTCGAACCGTAAAGCCCCTCGCCGGCCGCGATGCCCGGCAGGATCAGGGAAAAGAACGAGGCCGACAGCATCACCCCGGCGGCAAAGCCCAGCATCACGTCGCTGTGCACGGGGGACACGCCGCGCCCGAACAGCACCGGCAGCGCCCCCAGGCCGGTGGCCAGCCCGGCGCCGAGGCTCGCCAGAAATCCGATCAGCGTCAGGCTCATCCCTGCCCCTTGTCCCCGCGTCCCCGCGACGCCCGGCCGTAGCTGTGCCATTGCGCGGGCCGACCCGACGCGGTAGGGCGATCATACCAGTACACCGGGGAATGCCCATGCCCGCGATCACCTGCATCGAAGACCTGCGCCGCCTCTATGAACGACGCGTTCCGCGCATGTTCTACGACTATGCCGAAACCGGCAGCTGGACGGAACAGACCTTTCGCGAGAACAGCAGCGATTTCCACAAGATATACCTGCGCCAGCGGGTCGCCATCGACATAACCGAGCGCAGCACCGCCAGCCGGATGGTGGGCCAGGACGTGACGATGCCGGCGGCGCTGGCCCCGGTGGGCCTGACCGGCATGCAGTCGGCCGACGGCGAGATCAAGGCGGCACGCGCGGCCGAACGCTTCGGCGTGCCGTTCACGCTCTCGACGCTGTCGATCTGCTCGATCGAGGACGTGGCCGAGCACACCCGCAAGCCTTTCTGGTTTCAGGTCTACACCCTGCGCGACGAGGACTTCATGCGCCGCCTCTTCGAGCGTGCAGCGGCGGCGAAATGCTCGGCGCTGGTGATAACGGTCGATCTGCAGGTGATGGGTCAGCGCCACAAGGATATCAAGAACGGGCTTTCGGCCCCGCCCAGGCTGACCGTGAAATCGGTTGCCGACATGATGACCAAGGTGCGCTGGGGTCTTGGCATGTTGGGCACGAAGCGGCGCGAGTTCCGCAACGTGGTGGGCCATGCCAAGGGCGTGAGCGACCCCGGC
>CAZNMK010000400.1:0-3059 GCA_964574045.1 uncultured Roseovarius sp.
GCCGGGCGGAATAGGGACAGGAGGCGATTGAGGTTTTCCGGGCGGCGATCCAGGGCGGCGTCGGCGAAGGGCCTTGATCCCGCCGGGCAAGCCGTCTATACGCCCCCGGTGGCCCAAGGGCCCATTGCAAGCAATCGAGACATGCCGTGGTTGACCCCATCCGCTTCGGGGGTCACATCCGGCTTTTGGAGAAGTGGACCATGAAACTCAACGAACTGCGCGACAATCCGGGCGCGACGAAACCGGCCAAACGCGTCGGCCGCGGCCCCGGTTCGGGCACCGGCAAGACCGCCGGGCGCGGCATCAAGGGCCAGAAATCCCGTTCGGGCGTGGCCATCAAGGGCTACGAGGGCGGGCAGATGCCGCTCTACCGGCGCCTGCCCAAGCGCGGCTTCACCCCGCCGAACCGCAAGAAATACGCCGTCGTCAACCTCGGCCTGATCCAGAAATTCGTCGATGCCGGCAAGCTCGATGCCAAGGCGCCCATCACCGAGGATGCGCTGGTCGCGAGCGGCCTGGTGCGGCGCAAGCTCGACGGCATCCGCGTGCTGGCCAAGGGCGAGATCGCCGCCAAGCTGGCGCTCGAGGTGACCGGGGCATCGAAAGCGGCAATCGAGGCGGTCGAAAAGGCGGGCGGCTCGCTCAGGGTCGCAACCGCGCAGGCGGCCGAATAAGCGGTTGTGAGCGGCGCCCGCGCCGCTTACATAACCCGCAGTTTTCCTGATGACGCCGCCTGGCCGGAAAACGGCTCGGGCGGCGTATTCGCAACAGACGGGATCGCGCATGGTATCCGCAGCAGAACAGATGGCGGCCAACACCAGTTGGGCCGCTCTTGGCAAGGCCACCGAGCTTCGCCGGCGCATCATCTTCACCCTCGCGTTGCTGATCGTCTACCGGCTGGGTACCTGGATCCCGGTTCCCGGCATCGACGGGGCAGAGCTGCGCGAGTTCATGGAAGGCGCCAGCCAGGGCATCGGCGGCATGCTGAGCATGTTCACCGGCGGCGCGCTGGGGCGCATGGGCGTCTTTGCGCTCGGCATCATGCCCTATATCTCGGCCTCGATCATCGTCCAGCTGATGGCGGCGATGGTGCCGGCGCTGGAGCAGCTCAAGAAAGAGGGCGAACAGGGCCGCAAGAAGATCAACCAGTACACCCGCTACGGCACGGTCGGGCTGGCGACGCTGCAATCCTACGGCCTGGCGATGAGCCTGGTATCGGGCGGGCTGGTGCAGCCCGATCTGCCGGCGCCGTTCTTTGTCGCCGCCTGCATGATCACGCTGGTGGGCGGCACCATGTTCCTGATGTGGCTGGGCGAGCAGATCACCGCGCGGGGCGTCGGCAACGGCATTTCGCTGATCATCTTCGTCGGCATCATCGCCGAGGTGCCGGCGGCGCTGGCGCAGTTCTTCAGCCAGGGGCGGTCGGGCGCGATCAGCCCGGCGGTGATCGTCGGCGTGATGATCATGGTGGTGGTGGTGATCGCCTTCGTCGTGTTCATGGAACGCAGCCTGCGCAAGATCCACATCCAGTATCCGCGCCGCCAGGTCGGGATGAAGGTCTATGACGGCGGCTCGTCGCACCTGCCGGTCAAGGTCAACCCGGCGGGTGTGATCCCGGCGATCTTTGCTTCGTCGCTGCTCTTGTTGCCGGTGACGCTGTCGACGTTTTCGGGCAACCAGACCGGGCCGGTGATGTCGACGATCCTGGCCTATTTCGGCCCCGGCCAGCCGCTCTACCTGGTGTTCTACGCCGGCATGATCGCCTTCTTCACCTATTTCTACACCTACAACGTCGCCTTCAAGACCGACGATGTGGCCGACAACCTGAAGAACCAGAACGGTTTCGTTCCCGGCATCAGGCCGGGCAAGCGGACGGCCGAATACCTGGACTATGTGGTGACGCGGGTGCTGGTGCTGGGCGCGGCCTATCTGACCGCGGTCTGCCTGTTGCCGGAGGTGCTGCGCAGCCAGTACGCGATTCCGTTCTATTTCGGCGGCACCTCGGTGCTGATCGTGGTGGCGGTGACGATGGACACGATCCAGCAGGTTCAGTCGCACCTGCTGGCGCACCAGTACGAGGGCCTTATCGAGAAATCGCAACTCAGCGGTAAGGGACGGCGCAAGTCCCGCAGAAAGGGGACGGGACGGCGATGAACATCATTCTTCTGGGACCGCCGGGCGCGGGCAAGGGCACGCAGGCGCATATCCTGGTCGAAAGGCGCGGGATGGTCCAGCTCTCGACCGGCGACATGCTGCGCGAGGCCAAGGACAGCGGCACCGAGATGGGCAAGCGCGTGGCCGAGGTGATGGCGCGCGGCGACCTCGTGACCGACGAGATCGTGATCGGTCTCATCCGCGAAAAGATCAAGGGCGCCAAGGGCGGCGGCTTCATCTTCGACGGCTTTCCGCGCACCCTGGCGCAGGCGGACGCGCTGGGCGAGTTGCTGGCCGAGACGGGGCAGAGCCTGGATGCCGTGGTCGAGATGCAGGTGGACGACGACGCGCTGGTCGCGCGCATCACCGCGCGCTCGACCTGCGGCGGCTGCGGCGAGGTCTACAACGACATCACCAAGCCCTGGCCCGCGGACGGCAAATGCGCCAATTGCGGCAGCACCGACGTCAGGCGCCGCGCCGACGACAACGAGGACTCGCTGCGCCAGCGGCTGATGGAATACTACAAGAAGACCTCGCCGCTCATCGGCTATTACCATGCCAAGGGCAAGCTGAGGCCGGTCGACGGGCTGGGCGAGATCGACGAGGTGGCGGCCGCCATCGACGCGGCGCTGGGCTGACATCGCCGACCTCGGGTGGGGGACTTGACGCCCCCCCGATTTGCCCCTAAGCACCACCATCTCTCGAGAGACGACGATTCGTTTCCCGGCGCGTCCGGGGCATGCAATCGGCATCCCGAAGTCCACTGCGGCCCGGGCGGTAACGCCTCGGGCCTGCGTTGTGAAAAAAGGTTCTGGCATTACGGAACCGCAACGAAAAGGAACCAGGAACTTGGCACGCATCGCCGGCGTTAACATCCCGACCAACAAGCGGGTGCCCATCGCGCT
>CAZNMK010000401.1:0-3048 GCA_964574045.1 uncultured Roseovarius sp.
GCCGCAGCGGATCGTGCTGATGGCGCTCTTTGCCGGGCTGGTGATCTGGTGCGCCTTCGCGCTCAACTGGGACTGGCTGCCGAAATACGCGCCGCTGGCGCTGGCGGGGCTGTGGCGGACCATCTGGATACTGGTCGTAACCTGCGTGCTTGGCATCCTGCTGGCGATCCCGCTGGGCCTGGCGCAGGCGGTGGGGCCCTGGTACCTGTCCGCGCCGGCGCGGACCTTCTGCACGATCATCCGGGGCACGCCGCTCTTGCTGCAGATATGGCTCCTTTACTACGGGCTCGGGTCGCTCTTTCCGCAGATTCCGTGGATCAGGGGCAGCGAGCTGTGGCCCTATCTGCGCCAGGCCTGGCCCTATGCGGTGCTGGCGCTGACGCTGTCCTATGCCGGCTACGAGGGCGAGGTGATGCGCGGGGCATTCGCCAGCGTCAACAAGGGCCAGCTCGAGGCGGCACAGGCCTTTGGCATGCCCCGCTTCACGACCTTCCGGCGGATATGGCTGCCGCAGGCCTTTCGTAACGTCCTGCCTACGCTGGGCGGCGAGACGATCCTGCAGCTCAAGGCCACTCCGCTGGTGGCGACGATCACCGTGGTCGAAATCTACGCGGTCTCGTCGCGGGTGCGTTCGGATACCTTCATCGTCTACGAGCCGCTGCTGCTGCTGGCGCTGGTCTACATGATCATCGCCGGGGCGATCGCGCTGATCTTCCGCCGGTTCGAGCGGCAGGTCGGGGGCGGCTGAGCCACGGTGCGGTCGCGACGGCGTCATCGCCGGAACCGCCGCCAAAGGCATCCACGCGGATCGCCCCGCAGGCGTTGACATGCTTGGGCGCGGGCGACAGATACCCATCAGGGCCGCATGCGGCCGGACCGCCCGAGGCACACCCTCATGAGCCACGATCCCGAACCAGCGAACACCGGCCGGGACCTGCTGAAACGGGTCTTCGCCAACGAACTGCGCGCATGGCATGGGCGTGCGCCCCTTGCCACCGTGTTCTGGATCAACGGCGTTCTGTCCAGCTGCGTCCTGATCGTGCTTTACGCCACGACCGTCATCCTCGGGCAGCCGGTCGCCGAACAGGCGCTGCTGATCTTCTGCGGCCTCTACACCGTCTGGATACTGGTCTCGATCTGGCGTTGCTCGCTCGCTTCCGATACGTTCTGGGCCCTGCTGGCCAGGTACCTGACGATTGCCTGGGCGGCGAACGCGGCGCTGGTGATGCTGTTTCGCCAACTCGAACTGGTGGCGCAGTTCGCCGGCCTGGCCGGCCCCGGGTCGTGACCGCGCCCGCGCTCACGCCGAGGCCAGGAGCCAGTCGTGAACCAGCCGCGCGCGGCCGGATGCGTGCGGGTGCAGCTTGACATAGAAATCCTCGACCGTTTCCACCTCGTCGGGCAGCAGCGGAACCAGCTGCCCGCTGTCGAGATAGCTGTGCGTCAGCCCCACCCAGCCCAGCACCGCGCCCATGTCGTCGCGCGCCGCCTGCAATGCGATGACATAGTTGTTGACGCGGTGGCTGTTGTTCACGGGTCCGTCATGCCCGCGCGCGCGAAACCATCCGGGCCAGTCCGTCCAGCCGGCGACGCCGGAATCGAAATGAATGAGCGGCAGCGCCGCCAGCTCGTCGACCCGCGACACCGGATTGGCACCGGCAAAGCGCGGGCTCCCGAGCGCCATGATCCGGTCGTGAAAGAGCACGCTGCAGGCGCCGCTCTCGCGCGCCATGTCGCCGTAATGGATCGAGAGATCGCAATCCGCCGGCCCCTGCCCGCCGGTGTCGCTGACGATCTGGGCCACCGACACGTCGCCATGCGCCTTCCAGAACTGCGCGAGCTTGGGCGTCAGCCACAGCGAACTGACCGCCGTCGTCACCCGGATGGTGACCGAGGCCCGGTTCGAGCGCTTGCGCAACTGGTCGACGGCATCGCCCATGGCCTCGAAACCGCGCTGCAGCGCCACCAGCAGATAGGCACCGGTTTCGGTCAGTTCGACCCCGCGGTGGTTGCGGTGAAAGAGCGGGCAGCGCAGCTCTTTCTCCAGCGCCTTGACCTGGTGGCTGATCGCGGCGGGCGTGACATTGAGTTCGCGCGCGGCGGCCTTGAAGCCGACATGCCGGGCGGCGGCCTCGAACGCCACGAGCGCGCTCATCGGGGGCAGGCCATAGGGGCGTCGGGACAAGCTGACCTCACTACAAGTCGCTCAAGATGTCGGTTTCGGCGCATTATTGTCGCGCAACCGCCATTCCATGCATTAGTTTTTCTAACCCTTCATGAATCTTTTGACAATTGCGAACATGCCGTCCGCACAGGATTGTGCCCGTCGCGCGGCCTTGCGCCGCCCGATGCCGCGGGCCATGCCCGCCCCCGAAAGGAACCTGCCGATGCCGGAAATCCAGACGGCCCAGCCCGCCGCCCGCCGCACCCGCCGGGGCCAGACCCGTGGCGCCCGCAGCGCCGAGCCCGGACAGAACGCGCATCTGCGCGTGCCGTTCATCACCCGCAGGATACCGACCTACGACCTGCTGGGCGAGGACGCGCTCATGCGGATCGAGGCCACCGCCGAGCGCATCCTCGCCGAGATCGGGATCGAGCTTCGCGAGGACGAAGAGGCCATGCGCCTTTACCGCGACGCCGGGGCCGAGGTGCGCCCCGCGACCGGCGCGGCATGGAACATCCGCTTCGAGCCCGGAATGCTGCGCGAGGTCCTGCGCAGCGCGCCCGCGCGGTTCACCCAATGCGCCCGCAACCCCGCCAACAACGTCGAGATCGGCGGCGACGCGATGGTGTTCGCGCCCGCCTACGGCTCGCCCTTCGTCATGGACCTCGACGCCGGGCGGCGCTACGGCACGCTCGAGGATTTCCAGAACCTGGTGAAGCTGGCGCAGTCCTCGCCCTGGCTCCATCATTCCGGCGGCACCATCTGCGAGCCCACCGACATCGCCGTCAACAAGCGCCATCTCGACATGGTCTATGCCCATATGCGGTTCTCCGACCGCGCCTTTCTGGGCTCGATCACCGCGCCCGAGCGCGCCGCCGACAGCA
>CAZNMK010000402.1:0-3036 GCA_964574045.1 uncultured Roseovarius sp.
CGGCGCAGCGTCTCGACGATCTCGGGCGCCAGCCCCAGCCGCGAGAACATGCCGCGATGCTCGGCGACAAAGCCGAAGCGGTCCGACCCGGTCAGCCGCTTGAGTTCCTCGGCCAGCTGCATGCGCAGCGCGATCATGCCCTCGCGCACCTCGTCGAGTTCCGTCTCCCAGTCGGCGCGCAATTCGGGATCGGTCAGCACCAGCGTTACCATCCGCGCGCCGTGATCGGGCGGAAAGGAATAGTTCTGCCGGTTGAGATGGGCAAGGTTGCCCTGCACCACCGCCCGCCGCCCGGTGTCGCGGCTCGCCGCCATCAGGATGCCGGTGCGTTCGCGGTAGATGCCGAAATTCTTGGAACAGCTCGCCGCGATCAGCGTCTCGGGGCAGGCCGCCGCCACCGCCCGCGTCGCCAGCGCGTCCGCGGTCAGCCCGTCGCCGAAACCCTGATAGGCGATGTCGATCATCGGCACCGCGCCCTTTGCGTTCACGAGCTCGATCACCGCCCTGACCTGGGTGAGGTTCAGGTTGGCGCCGGTGGGGTTATGGCAGCAGCCGTGCAGCAGCACCACGTCGCCCGCGCGCACGCCTTCGAGGTCCTCCATCATGCCGGCGAAATCGACCGCGCAGGTCTCGGCGTCGAAATAGCGGTAGGGCACCGCCTCGATGCCCAGATGCTTGAGAATGCTCAGATGGTTGGGCCAGGTCGGGCTGGAGACAAAGACCCGCGCCGCCGGATTGGCCATGCGCACGAGTTCGAACCCCTGCCGGATCGCGCCGGTGCCGCCGGGCGCGGAGGCCGCCGCCACCGCGTCGCGTTCCACCGCATCGCCCAGCACAAGGCCGATCATCGCATCCAGGAACGCCGGTTCGCCGGCAAGCGCGGTATAGACCTTGGTGGTCTCCTCTTCCCACCACTTGCGCTCGGCCGCCTTGATCGCGCGCATGACGGGCGTGACCCCTTCGGCGTTGCGGTAGACGCCGACGCCGAGGTCGATCTTGTCCTCGCGCGGATCCTCGCGGAACGCCACCATCAGTTGCAGAATCTTGTCGGCGGGCTGTTCGTGCAGGTTCTCGAACATGTCAGTCGTCTCCGGTTGCGACGGGGACGGTGGGAAAGGCGCCCCATTCCGTCCACGACCCGTCATAAAGCGCATGGTCGGTCTTGCCGATCCGTTCCAGCGCCAGGTTGATGATCGCGGCGGTCACGCCCGAGCCGCAGGTGGTGATCGCGGGCCTGGCCAGGTCGACCCCCGCCGCCGCCAGCACGGCGCGCAGGTCGTCGGGCGTCTTCATGGTGCCGTCCGCGTTCAGAAGCGTCCTGTAATGCACGTTCTTCGAGCCCGGAATATGGCCGCCGCGCAGGCCCGGCCGCGGCTCGGGCTCTTCGCCCCTGAACCGGCCCGCAGAGCGCGCGTCGAGGATTTCGTGATCGCCGAGCTTGGCCGCCGCCGCCACCTGGGTGACATCGCGCACGAGGTGGTTCTGGCGCCGGCCGGTCATGTGGCGGTCGCGGATCACCGGCCCGATATCCTCGGTCTCGCGCCCCTCGGCCAGCCATTTCGGCAAGCCCCCGTCGAGAACCGCGATGCTGTCCTGCCCCATCAGCCGGAAAAGCCACCACACCCGCGCGGCCGAAAACAGGCCCTGCGCGTCATAGACCACCACCTGGTGGCCATCGCCCACGCCCATCGCGCGCAGGCGCGACATGAACTTTTCCACCGGCGGCGCCATGTGCGGCAGGTCCGAGCGGTGGTCGCAGACGTCGTCGATGTCGAAAAACCGCGCCCCCGGAATATGGGCGGCATCGTAGTCGGCGCGCGGATCGCGGGTTTCGGGCGGCAGGTACCAGGTCGCGTCCAGCACCCGCAGGTCGGGGTCCTGCAAGTGGTCGGCCAGCCAGGCCGTCGAAACCAGCGTCTTGGGATCGTCCTGCATCATGTCGCCCCCCGGGGATGTCCTTCGCGCCATTCACCTACAGCCAAGCCCCGCCAAGGGCAAGGCGACGCCGGGCGTGCGCCTCAGCGCCCGTCATACCCCTTTTTCTGCGCCCGGTAGAGCTGGGCATAAAGCCCGCCGTGATCGAGCAGGTCGGCATGGCGCCCCTCCTCGACCAGCCGCCCGGCCTCGAGCACGAAGATGCGGTCGGCATCGGCCACCGACGACAGCCGGTGCGCCACCACGATGGTTGTCTTGCCCCTGGTCAGCCGGTCGAGCGCCGCGCGGATGCGTTCCTCCGTCGCCTGATCGAGCGCGCTCGTCGCCTCGTCCAAGAGCAGGATCGGCGCGTCGCGCAGGAACGCACGGGCAATCGCGATGCGCTGTTTCTGGCCGCCCGACAGCTGCGCCCCCTTGGGCCCCACGGGCGCATCGCCGCGCTTGCGGATCAGCGCCGCGATCTCGGCGCTCTCGGCCGCGGCCCAGACCTCCTCGTCGGTGGCCTCGGGACGGACATAGCGGATGTTGTCCCAGATCGAGGCGTTGAAGATCACGATGTCCTGCGCCACCACCGAAAACGCCCCGCGCAGGGCCGCGACCCTGAGCCGGTCGATGGGCACGCCGCCGATGGATATCCGCCCGCCCGTGACATCGTAAAGCCGCGACAGCAGCGACAGGATCGTGGTCTTGCCCGACCCGGTGGCGCCGACGATGGCCGACACCTGCCCGCCGCGAAAGGTCATGCCGAGCCCCTCGAACAACGGATGATCGTCATCGTAGGCAAAGCGCACATCCTCGAGCACGATGTCGCCGCCGGTGTCGAAGCTTTCCACGGCATCGGGCGGATCGCCGATCGTGGGCCTTTCGTCGTAAAGGCTGCGCACCCGGTCGAGCAGCACCAGGTTCGACTGCAGCGCACCGAAGAACTGCGCCAGCAGGCGGGCCGGGTCGAAGACCATCACCATGCCCAGCAGAAAGGTGATGATGCCGGCGCCGTCGATGTCGAAATCCGGGCTCAGCACCATGTAACCGCCGCCGCCGATCACCAGCACGTAGACGAAGGCCGAGCTGAGGTCGATCGACGGCATCACCAGCGCCTGG